>JBAVMD010000385.1:0-2204 GCA_049689695.1 Chitinophagaceae bacterium
AACCAGGATGGCCTTTTATAAGTCTCGTAAGGCGATATTTTAGTTTTCGGAGTCGTCATAATATTGCACTCAACCTATAAATATACGCAACCCACTAATCAAATCACGTCAAGCAGAGCATCGCTCCTTTTTTCATTTGCATTGATTTCAGAAGCATTAGGTATAATACCTTGTGATTTCTACCAAATTAAAGGACTAGTGCACAGGCGGGGCTTGCCCGATTTGCAGGCAATTTGCAAACAGACTGCAAATCTAATAGGTAAATGGCAAGTTTGCCAATGTGGTACATGAGCTTATAGAAAGGATGAAACCGTAAGATGGAACCCTACTGAGTCCGCCATGGAGCGACTTTCATTAATTCAAACCCTTTTTTTGATTTAAGGCCCCTCAACATTATCTTTGCAGCCTCAAATCACGGTCCGGTAGCTCAGTTGGATAGAGCAACTGCCTTCTAAGCAGTAGGTCATTGGTTCGAATCCAATCCGGATCACCACATTGGAATGGCCTCTATTTTTGGAGGCCATTTTATTTTTGTCATCGCTGAAACCCTTGCCAGTCCTGCATATTAGCAGAATGGTCGCATGCTTGCGTGTGGGTTTGAAATGAATTATTCTGAAAAACGAATTTTGCCGGGTAAATCAAACCAATGATCTGCCGCTTGAGCATTAAATCCGCTGTACACAGTATCAAGAAATATCTGTTATCGAGAGGAAATGGAACGAGGTGTGTGAGTACCACTTAAAATCCTGTAGTAAAAAAGTTGACACATTGTTTAATCATCATGGCAAAAGTGAAAAAGAGCTGAATTATTCACATTTGTGGAGAAGACTTTAACAGTTAAATCGAAGAAACTGCGATCTTAATAGACACCCCCAATTTTTGTTCACAATTAAATTTCTCCTGGTATGAAAAATTTAAGAACTGAGGTATTGGTTTTAAGTGTAGCTGCAGCTTTTATACACCTACTCTCAGAGGTCAAAAAGTTACAATAATCATGAGGCAAATGTCCTCTTTGAGGAATTAAAAGACAGTTTGAGAAATCCGCTGTCTTTTTTATCATTTAAAAAAAACTAAATCCATGAAATCTGTCCTTACTATGAACAAAAGAAGCAGTACCAACAACAGTTTAGGAATTTGATGTTGAAAGCCGACCAGTTCATTCAATCGGAATGGGATGGTCGAATCTATTGGTCACCAATGGCAAGATGATTATTCAAACTGGAATTATTGATAGGCTACCACGCAAATTGAAAGACAAATATGTTATTCTTTTAAATAGGATTAATAACAGAATATAACTCAAAATATATGAAAAACATAATCGCGTATGAAATTCTTGAGGCTAAAACCCCGCAAGAATTAAAACAATATGTAGAAAGACATATAGCCACAGGATGGCAACCATTAGGAGGATGCGTGATCGCCAAAACAAATGAAAGTCAAGTATTGCTAACATGCCTGGCCAAGATTATTTTGTCTACTATCAAACAATTGTTCAGTATGATGACGAATAGGTTTGGTTAAACAAGTATAAAAAGATGGGTTAAGTAAAGCGAAAGTAAATGGAAGGAAATTCAAATGGTTGTTTAATGTTAATATTTATCTCTAATACGATTTTATATGGCGGATTTTGAAAAGGCCTTTCAGGACGTTGTACTACGACAACAGGGGCCAAACCTTCATTTTAGTGACCATGCTGACACTCGTTCCCTGCTTTGCTCTGAATGTTTCAACGACGAAGGGTTGCGGATTGATGCATTTCAGATCGGTCGAGAAGGTAACGATCAGTGCCCCAATTGCGGCTCCACGAAAGGATTAAAATTAGACAAGGCTCTGGTCTTACAACTATGCCATCGCTTTTTTGTATTGGGTAGTATCCATAAAACTAAATTCGGAGGTGCTCCTCAAATTGAGTTTAATGAATTTCATTTTAATCAATCAGAAATAGCTTTTCCGGAGAAGCTGGAGAAGGATGTTAAATTGCTTGAGCAGGCTGGAAAGATTGGATTTTTCTTATATGGGCCAAGACTTTGGATGGTTGGTGAAAATGAGCCATTGCTTTCATTACAAAACGAAGAACAGAGGGACGATGCTATAGAATATTTACTGAAAGCACGTCCTTCCATCGAGTTGACAAAAGACGATTATTTCTACCGGTTACGGAAGGATCCAAGCGTCCCACATGCCGATACTGAATATGACAC
>JBAVMD010000386.1:0-10010 GCA_049689695.1 Chitinophagaceae bacterium
GGTTTATGGTTTCGGGTTCTTGCGGTCTGAGTTCAAAAGGGATTCTTATACAACCTCTCACATTGAAGAACCCGAAACCATAAACCCGAAACCCGAAACTTTATAACACAATAAAAGGCTTCGATCCGATCTTCTTTCTTTTGTCGCTTGCAATAACCAGGATGTACTGGCCTTTTGCAAGATGATTTTGCAAACGGAGCGGAATATTAAAAACATCATTTGCAATGCTGATTGATTCCTGCTGCATTACACGGCCGTTAACGTCCACCACCTGGATAAAATAATTTCCTTTTGAAAGTTTATAAGAAACGTTGATCGTTCCTCCCTGGCGCACAGGATTTGGATACAGCTTCATTGAATTTCCTGTGAGAGAATCTGCAACAAACCGTTTGAATTGGGTAAACACCGGCGCTTCTTCAATGACAATACCCTCCACGTAAAACCCAAGGGTAGTGAACTCAAGGGTAGTAACCTCAAGCGTGTCTAAAGAAAATATTACGTCGCTTGTATCTATTGAAGTATCCGGGACCTCTATTTCCCCTATTACAGTATTAATTATAGTATCACCCATGACAGCAGTATCGATGCGCACTTCTTCTGCAGCAGGCAGTGTATCCTTTACTACTTCAAAGCTGGGTTTTCCCATGAGTATTTCAGGAACAGCTTTTGGTACAGGAAGTGAATCGGGCTTTATTGATTGTATTCCGAAACCGCCGAGGATCATTCTTATTTCTCCTTTAATATTGGTCTCCCGTAACCGCAGTTTTGGGACCTGTTTATTATTCTTGTCTTCTTTTGCATTTTTCGGATCGGTTTGTGTTGGCGCGCAGACTTTTTCCTTAACCCTGGGTGTTCCCTGCGTGTATGATTTATTGGCCACCAGTAAAGCAGGCAACATAAAACCCAATGCATACCGAAACCAGCCTTTTGACTTTTGCACTTCGGGAGTGATGGGCCGGTTCAACTGATCGTTGGTGAACCTGCCGCAGGTGCTTCCGGTATAGCTCGAAAAATGTTCAAGTATCTGGCGGTCGGTCATTACACTAAAATCAACCACCATTTTGTTGCAGCTTCCGCAAAATCTTCCCTGTTCCTGCGGCGTCATTGCCGTCCAGTTCTCATGGCATGGTTGCGCTACGTTTAGTTGGAGGGAGTTTTTCATGTGTGTGTTCCTATTTCGTTTTTATCAAAAAATCGATATTCTTATCAATCGACATAATAAGCAAACACGTAGCGGTACAAAATACCGGGCTGGTAATGCAATGATGTCCCTGCCAGCTTCCATCGTTCCGCTGAATCTGTATCAATCTGCCCGTTGTATTCTCGAACCATTTTTTCCAGCTGTTATCACCGCTGATGATGAGCGATTCGCCCGTCATTAAAAAACTTACAAATTCTTCTCCGCCGTTGTTACCAAATCCTCTCAGCACATCTTCGTCCTGCGCTCTTTTTGACGCAGCCTCGCGAATGGCATAACCAGTAGCTAGTTTTTCAGCTTCTGTTTTACTCATGCCGGCCTGCTGCAGTGTTTCTGAATTTACTTTTGCTTCCTGCTTTACTTTTCCACTTTTCTTAGCGGCGGTAACCACTACTTCTGCCAGTTGCGCATCTTTTGCACTGCCTCTTGCAGAGCCTGAAATAGAATACAGCATTACACCTGCGGCCTTGCCGGTAACTGCCGAATTTGTTTTATGATCAAAATTGCTTTTCTGGTAATCCCTGGACCTTTCCAGCGCCCTGTCATCTACCTTGGCGCCGGCATCTCTTGCAGTTTCCAATGCATTGCTGGCAAGGGCCGATTGCAACACAGGAGCCCATCCACCGTCTTTCCAGCTGCCGTCTGCATCCTGCGATTTCTGTATGAGGCCAATGCATTTGCTCAATGCTTTGTCTATGCGTTGCTTTTCTGCATTGTTCTCCTGCATATAATGAAGAATATTGGTAAAGAACTGCGAGGTAAGAATAACATCGATGTTTCTGCCCAGCTTTATCTGCGGCTGCGTATTGGTAAGTTGTGTAATGTATCTTGCCTGGTCAGGCGTGTTCTCCACTGTTTCCAGCAGATAATTCAATGCTTTTTTAAGGTTAGCAGAATAATTTCCTTTTGAAAGCGAGTTGCCATTCCGCAACAGCGCCATAGCAACAAGCGCGGTGGTTGCGGGATCAGTTTGAACGGCGTGCGGATCTTTTTCATTCTGACGATCATGGGTACCCGCACCCCAGCCACCATTGGCTGCCTGGGCCTCCGCCATCCATACTAATCCTTTATAGATGGACGATTCTACCAACTCGCGGTTCCTGATCACAAGGCTGGTATCGTAAGGCTCCAGTCCCAGGATGGTCTTCATTACGCAGACCTTCTCTTCGGGAGCGCATACTACCGCTGTGTTGTTTTCTTTTTTATTACTGGTAAAAGCTGCGAGCAATACGGCAGCACCCAGGCCAGCTGCAAGAAGCAGCCTGGCCATGGCAGTTGATCTGAACTTCATGGCTATGCTTTTTTTATGAATGAATTGAAAATTGCAAACTCTTACAAGGGGATGCAGCCTTTATATACATTACACAATCTTTTATTAAAAAATCTTTTAACTATTTTCGGGCATTGGGTTTTCTTAAGAATATATCATCCACCTCCTTCAGCGATGCCGAACTGGTAGCGCAATACCAGCAGCAAAGGCAGGTAACGGTATTGGCTGAGCTCTACCAGCGGTATATGGAACTGGTGTATGGCGTATGCCTTAAATACCTGCCCGATGCGGAATCGGCCAAGGATGCCGTGATGAATATTTTCGAAGAACTGGTACAAAAACTGCACAATCACCAGGTGGATAATTTCAAAGGCTGGCTGTATACCCTGGCCAGGAACCATTGCCTTATGCAGCTAAGGAGCAGGAAGAATATTAAAATTACCGAGCTGAGCGCGGTTTTTGTGCAAACAGAAGAAAACCTGCATCTGAACGGTGTGCCGGAAAAGGAACAACACCTCCAAAGCATGGAGGTTTGCCTGAAAACTTTACCGGCGGAGCAGAAACAATGCGTGGAATTGTTTTATTTACAGGGCAAAAGCTATAATGAGATAGTGGAAGCAACCGGGTTCGACTGGAAACAGGTACGAAGCTTTATTCAGAACGGAAGACGCAACTTGAAGATATGTATGGAAAGGAAGGAGAGTTGGAAGTTGGAGGTTTGATGTTGGAGGTTTTGTTTCGGGTCTCGGGTTTCGGGTTCTGAAATGCTGAGTTCACGACGAATAAAAGATTGACCAATGACCAATGACTTAATGACCAAGTGACTTTTAATGACAATCGACTTAATGACTAAAAAAAATTGAACACAGAAAATAACGATAATAAAATTTATTCTGCCGAAGATATAAACCGCTACTGGCAGGGCAAGCTTTCCGCGCAGGAAATGCATGCCATGGAGAGAGCAGCTATGGATGATCCCTTCCTGGCAGATGCACTGGAAGGTTATTCAACCGCCGGCGCGCAGGCCATTGAAACCGATATACCCGAACTGCAGGAAAGATTGAGAGAAAGAGTAGCAGGGGAGTCTTCAAGAAAAACTTATGGCTGGTGGAGAGTGGCCGCCCTGTTGATATTTTTAGCAGGCGCTGGTGCGCTTACTTATCAATTGATAATAAAGAAAAATGATTCGCGGGAAAATGTAGCACAGACCAGGAAAAACGAAGAAGCTGTTCTAAACCCGCAGGGAGAGGAAACCTCGGACAATACAGCAAAAGACAGCCCATTAACTGCTTTGAACAAGACGTTCCATATCGATAGCACACAGACTTATATTGCGTCACGGGATTCAGCCCTCGCAAACTTCAAAGATCTTACATACAGCCAAAAACAGGTTTCGGGATTTGACACCAGGGAAAAATTTGCAGACGCAAAGGATAATCAGCCCGTACCTGATCTTTCCAGGTATAAGCCTGCTGAAACCACTTCGGCACCGGCTATGGAGCTTAAAAAAGAGGCGCGAAATGATACCCTTGCTATCGCGTTTAACGAGAACGATGCAGTAAAAAATGCACGCCTGCAGGGCAGATCTTCAGGAGTTCCGGCCAATGCAGACGTCGATAAACCTGTTTTACGTGATTTGAGCAGGGACGACAGCAGCCGGTATTTCCTCAATAATTTCAGCGGCCGCGTGGTTGATAACCAGAATAACGCAGTGCCCTTTGCTTCTGTACGCCTGAATTACAGCAATCAATCCTTTGCAACGGATAATAATGGATATTTCATGTTCAGAAGCCCGGATTCTATCATGGATGTTTCAGTATCGTCGGTAGGTTTCCGCAACAGGCAATACACTTTGCGCAGCAACCAGCCAATCGCCAATGTATTACTGGACCCGCTGGAAAAGGGTAAAAGCAAAGAGTTGAGCGAAGTAGTAGTGGTTGGGTATGGGTCGCAAAAGAAAAAAATTTCTTCAAAATCAGATCTCAAAGTTTATCCCATGGAAGCGCAACCGGAGGTTGGATGGGATGAATACAATGAATATCTCGCTAAAAATAAACGTACAGACAGTACGCTTGATTCTTTTGTTAAGGGCGATGTGATCGTTTCTTTCACTATATCTAAAAATGCTAAGCTTTCTTCGTTCGAAATAGAGCAATCGCTCGGCAAGCTGCAGGATGCAGAGGCCATCCGTCTTATCAAAGAAGGCCCGGCCTGGAAACTTTTAAAAGGCAAAAAGACGAAAGCGAGGGTTATTGTGACGTTTTAGCAACTGGTCATTTTTTCCACCGGTGAGTCGTAGAGAGAATGCCACCTTACAACATCAAACCTCCAACCTCAAGTTTATCCCATATTTTTGCGGCAAAACTGTTTGTCATGAAAAGAATACTTTTCCTATCTGCTTTTGCTTTGTCTATGTCTATGGCCGGGGCACAGACCCTGAGAACACCGGCGCCTTCTTCTACTCAGACCCTTCGTCAGGACTTCGGCTTATCTACCGTTGAATTATCATATTCACGCCCAAGCGTAAAGAACCGTACTGTTTTTGGCGACCTGGTTCCTTATTCCAAAGTATGGCGCACCGGCGCTAACCAGGCAACTACTATTACTTTCGGCGAAGAAGTAATGATAGGCGATAAAAAAGTTCCTGCCGGCAAATATGGCTTGCTTACGATCCCTGAGAAAGATCAGTGGACAATAATCATTACAAAACAACTGGATGTAACAAGCCCGGCTGCTTATAAGCAGGACCAGGACGTAGTAAGGGTTTCCGCTAAGCCTGTGGCATTGCCGTTCAGCGTAGAAACATTTACCATGACTTTCGACGATGTAAAATCCAACTCCATGGAGTTAGGTTTACTCTGGGATAAAACAATGGTGAATTTTCCCATTAAGGTGGATGTAGATTCAAAGATCATGGCCCAGATAGATAACCTCGTGAATAAGGATTCACGTCCTTACTTCAATGCCGCCATGTATTATGTTGACAATGGTAAAGACCAGGCAAAAGCGCTGGCATGGTTCGATAAAGCTATTGAGCAAAATCCAAATGCTTTCTGGGTATATCATCAGAAAGCCAACCTGCTTGCTAAAATGGGCAAAAAACAGGAAGCCATTACACATGCCAATAAATCTATCGAGCTTGCCAAAAAAGCAAACAACGATGATTATGTTGCGTTGAATGAGAAGTTGTTGGCTACTTTGAAGTAAATGGTCATTGAGTCAATTGGTCAATTGGTCATTAGGTCATTGGGTCATTGAGTCAATAAGTTATTAGATAAAACGTGAAAGGTCAAAGAATATATTTTGTTTCTTTGACCTTCACGTTTTTGGTTTCCCTTAATGACCAATGACCAATGACCCAATGACCAATGACCTAATGACCTAATGACGCAATGACCTAATGACTTATTGACCCAATGACCTATCAACAGGCCGCTTCAAAAACAAATTCAACACCAAACTCAACCCCACCACGCCCAACGCTCCTATTGCATTCAGCCATAGAAACCCGATGTTGGAATATGCAAATGAAAGCATTACCCCCACTTCTACCACCAGGGCTGAAATAAATACCGCGGTGGCCCCTATGCGCTTTATGTAAAAAGCAACGAGGAAAATTCCCAGTATAACGCCGTAAAATAAAGAGCCGAGTACGTTCACTGCCTCAATAAGGCTGTTTCCGATGGCCGTTGCAAATTGCGCTACAATAATGCAGAACACGCCCCAGAATAAAGTATACCATTGAGACCATTTATACTCCTGCCGGTCTGTCAATGAACGTTTTGAAAACCGTTTATGAAAATCCACCATTGTGCTTGACGCAAGCGAGTTCAGTGCAGCGGCAATAGAACCCCAGGCGGCCAGGAATATCACTGCTATTAATAATCCTACTAGTCCCTTCGGCAAATAATCCACTACGAACCGGAGAAAAATATAATTGGTATCGTTATCTGCTCCTTTTGCTCCCTGTTTTTTGAGTATTTGCTTGAAAGACGTGCGAAGGCTGTCTGACTTACTTTGCAAGTCCATCCATTCCGCTTCTTTCTGCCTGTTAGCTGTCCACTCCTGCACATATTGTTTTTTCAATACGTTGATGGAATCATATTGCTTTTGTATTAGCTCCACCTCCCCGGCGTAACGGGTGTTCTTCACTTCTTCTACCTTAGACTGGTTGAAAAAAAGCGGGGCCGGGTTGAACTGGTAAAATGCAAACACCATCGTTCCAATCAACAATATTAAAAACTGCATCGGCACTTTTACAAGCCCGTTCATCAGCAAACCAAGCCTGCTTTCTGAGGTGGATTTGGCAGTGAGGTACCTGCCTACCTGCGACTGATCTGTTCCAAAATAAGAGAGTGCAAGAAAAAAGCCACCTATCAATCCGCTCCACAAATTGTAACGGTCGGTCCAGTCAAAGCCTTTGTCGGTCGTGCCGGTGGTGATCACGTTCAGCTTGTCTGCGCGCCCGCTCACATGCAATGCGTCCATAAAGCCTACCCCATCCGGCAACAAATGCACCACCACGTAACCCGCAATGAACATGCCCGCGAAGATCACGATGAGCTGAAGCTGCTGCGTATACGCCACAGCTTTCGCCCCACCCGTAACAGTATAAATAATAAGTAATCCGCCCATGAAAATATTCGTCCACACAATATCCCATCCCAATAAGGCGGATAAAATAATGGAGGGCGCTGCTACGCTAATGCCTGTTGAGAGGCCGCGTTGCAGCAGGAATAAAAAAGAAGTGAGCGTTCTTGTTTTTACATCAAAGCGTTCTTCGAGAAATTGGTAAGCGGTAAATACTTTCAGCTTGTGGAAGATGGGAACAAAGGTGATGCAGAGCAATACCATTGCCAGCGGAAGGCCAAAATAATATTGCACGAAACGCATGCCGTCTGTATAGGCCTGACCAGGTCCGGAAAGAAATGTAACGGCGCTGGCCTGCGTGCCCATGATGCTCAACAAAACCAGGTACCAGGGAAGCTCGCGGTTGCTTAGGAAATATCCTTCAAGATTTTTTGTTGTACGGCTTTTGTACAAGCCATACAGGATGATGCCAAGCAGCGTAAGTCCCAGTACAATCCAGTCGGCCGGCGTCATGCAAAATATTTAGTAAAGAAATAAAACAGGATTATCAACATCACAAGAAACCCGATCACAAGTGTATACCAGTGAGACCATTTTTTGAAAAGGGGAACTTTTTCACTCATGTTTTATCTTATAACGGTCATTTGGTCATTAAGTCATTGGTCATTGGGTCAATGTCTAATGACTAAATGACTAAATGACCCAATGACTTCTTATCTCCTCCTGCTCAATCCCACTATCAGCAAACCCATTACGAGCCCTATTATTAAACCAATTTGCACGCGCTTGATCAAAAAGCCTATTACCAGGCCGCATACTATCGCTACTATCAGCGCCGTGTTCCTGCGGCCGCCCGATGGTTGACTCATCTCAGAATGCTTTTTTGCTGTTCAATGCAATGATGTTTGCGAGCAGCCTGTATGCTCCGGGTACACCCGCCGGTAACTCCCTGAAAAATACGAGACCTGTATAAACGAACTTGCCTTTTCCATGGTCTGCAATGATAAGGCTTCCTTTCTGTTCAGGTTCAGTGGGGTCGTTCATGGAAAGAACCGTTTCATATTTAGGGTCCAGCTGTTCGGCAAAATAATTACCCCGCTCCTGCACCCAGTTATCGAAATCGCTATCCGTGATCTTGTTCGGAAAGTTCAGCACGGGGTGACCGGGATTTAAGAAATTCACTTTTGCATTTTCATCCGCCACGCGGTTGCGACTGATAACAAAAGGATATGGACCAATGCGCGAGCGCATGGGCCCCGCGAAGCTGTTAGTATTGTATTGCACTATTAAATTGCCGCCCTGTTCTACATAATCCATCAGTACCTGGTACTTATCAGTAAGATATTCCTGCACGTTGTATGCGCGAACACCCGTAATAATCGCATCTAAAGTCTTCAGGTTGGCAGGAGTAATATCTTTTTCCTTCAGCATAAACACTTCGTAACCCATCTGAAGCAAAGCTTCCGGAACCTTATCCCCGGCACCTTCTATATAACCTATACGCTTACCTGCAGTTTTGATATCAGCCACCACCAGTTTTACTTCTGGTGTGTGGAAATAATCAAGACGCGGAATGTGATCATAAGAAACCGTTCTTAGCTCCCGGGCGTCTTCTGTTTTTCCGTTTCGCTCAAATACAAGCCTGGCCCTGGTTACCTGTGTTTGTGTGTTCCTGCGCGATGCTTCATAAGCATAAATACCATTGGTTGCGGGAAACTGCTTTACATTCACATTGCCGGTATTGATAACGCCCGGTTTTACGGCAGCAGCATTCCTGCTTTGCATGCGTGTAATAACATCGAAAGATTTTGCGGTATTCGTATTCAGCACCAGCACATCGGGATCGAAGCGCCCGGTAACCGATGGAAGAACTATCAGTGGCTGGTATAATTCTCCTTTAACAGGATCGGTGAATTTGTATTTGACAAAACGCCTCAATGGTATGTCCTGTCCTTCGAAACTAATAGTGAACACGGCTTCGTAAGCCGGGCTGCTTTCAGGATTACCGATCAGCGAAGAATCGTTCACATTAAAGCTGCCCTCGTTCATTTCCTTTTCCAGCCAGTAAGGTTGCGTGATCGATTTGTTCGCAGGCACCAGCACCGTTTTTGAGAAAGTCATATTCCGATTGTTAGCCAGTTGCTGATTGTAAGCAGTATCGAAGCCTTCTACCGAAATGCTCTTCAGCGCAACGGAAGGCAGCAGCCTGTTGATCATTGCAAAATTGAAGCGCAGTGAATCGCCCTGCACTGCATAAGCGGTGTTGGTGGTTGCATCCAGCCAAAGCCCACTGCAGGCTTCCAGCAATTGCACAATTTCCTTCTGCTTCTGCGTTCTCCAATAAACGTCTTTCAGCGTGGAGATGTCTTTATACAGATTCACCAACGCCGGAACGGAACGTTCGGGATTGGTGATGGAATAATTTGCAATGATCTGTTCTATGATGGCCTGTATCCTTTGCCCGCCTTCTATCCTGCTCCAGTTGGTGTTTACATTATCGAACAGGTCAGCTGTAGCAATTGTTCCTTCAACAGGCGTAAAAAATTCAAATACCTGTCCCCGGCCGCGCGGCACTCCAAATCCCTGGCTCTTGTGCTGGCTGCGACTTTCAGCAGCTATTTCTCCGTAGCTTTTTCCAAGCAATGCATTGTATGCACCCACATCCAGCTTCAATGCATCTGCGGGAGGTGTTGCATTCTGTGCAATAAAACTGTTCCAGACAATTCTTTTTGCCTGCCAGGGCTTAACGCCGTTCTTCAATTGCTGCGGAAACATATTGGGATCGGCAGCGGCCTTGAACGCTTCTCTTGCCAACACTGCTGAGCCGGAGTGATGGCCATGCCCTGCCCTGCTGTCTTCAGGAAAACGCGTGATGATAATATCTGGCTGAAACCTGCGGATCACCCAGACCACATCATGCAATACTTTTTCTTTATTCCATATCCTGAATGC
>JBAVMD010000387.1:0-4514 GCA_049689695.1 Chitinophagaceae bacterium
GATCAATCTTCTATTTCCACAATCATCTCAACCTCTACAGCCATATTCATTGGCAGAGAACACATGCCTACGGCAGATCGTGCATGCTTTCCTTTTTCGCCGAACACTGCTACTATCAGGTCTGAAAATCCATTGATCACTTTAGGATGATCTTTAAAATCAGGATCGCTGTTTACCATTCCCAGCACTTTCACCACCCGTTTTACTTTATTAAGGTCTCCGATGGCAGCCTTAAGCGCAGCAAGCTGATTGATGGCGGTGAGCCTGGCAGCTTCATATCCCTGCTCGATAGTAAGGTCTTTACCAGGCTTGCCCGTAATATAGCTGCCATCCGTTTTTGAAGGTCCCTTTCCAGCGAGGAACACAAGGTTCCCGGTTCTTACCGCGCTTACATAATTGGCAATGGGCTTTGAAACAGTGGGTAACTCAATGCCGAGATCTTTTATTTTTTGTTCAGGGGTTTGGGAGAAGGAGTGAAGTGATAAAGCGATAAATACCAGTATAAAATATAAATAGCGCATACAAGAAGTTTCTGAATTAAAGATCGAGCACACCAAAAGTCTCCGAATAAGATATAGTGAGATCTAAAAATTGAAATTTTGGTTTGTTAACTTGCTTTAAAATATTATATACTTTAAAGCTTTCCTTATCTGAGGAAAGATAGAATTCTATACGGTTTTCGACATCCGCCTGCGCGAATAGTTTAGAATCATTAGGAATTATATTCCTTTCTCTTAAGCTGGGCCTGTTCTTATGCGTAAATATGGTTTTTGCAAATTCGCCCGTTCTTTTAGCATGATCAAGATTGAAAGGCAAAATCTGGAGGTTTCTAAGAGGTAGTTCATTAATATCGCCTCCTACGCAATATTCTGCTATTGAGATAGTGGAAACCAGCATTTCAATCTCTTTCTGTATAAAATAGCGAAAGTATTTATCTGCGTTTGTAAAAAGCGGGTCGCTATCATTAAGAAAGCGCAGGAAGAAGCTTGTATCTAATAAAACAGCCTTATGCGTCATAGCCTCCTCTTATTTCTCTTAGCCAACTGTCAGGATCGATATTGCCGAGCCATGATTTTTTTGCTTTATCTCTAAGCGATTTCAAATAAGACTCATCATATTTAGGATGATAATCTATAAGTTCAAGAAAAGTGAGCGATGATCTATCAATTTCGCCGGTTTCAGAGTGTTGTTTACCCAAGGCTCTTATGCCAAATGTCTTATAAAGAAAATTATCTTCATACTGTTCAAGAAATGCAATTGGAGTTTCGATTCTTATTATGCCGTACTCCTCCGTGTAAATATGAATATTGGCGCGCTCTTTTCCTCCGGCGTTTAAAACTTTGCCGTAGAAATAGAATTCAGCCTCCGCCCAAACTGATTCCGTTCGGTGCAACTTTGTGTTTCTGTTAATTTGTATTTCGTTTGTGCTATCAACAGAAGTTTTTATTGTAAGAATATAATCCTTTTTGGAAGCAATTTCCTGCATGCTTTCAAAAGCTTTGGCAGTAGGCAGGTCTAAAAAATCTATATTCTGGGTTTGCTGAATTTGACCAATAACTGCATTAAAACCAATAATATACTGTATTGAAGTTTTAAAAATATGCCTTACAGAACCAGCCTCTATTTTGTAGCTAATGGTTGGTCTTTCTCTTTTGTCACCAGGGAAAAGCAGGTTTTCAGCATTCTCCAATATGGTAATGATATCTCGGATGTCGAAATTTTCAGGGGTGAGGTCCAAGTTTCCTTTAGACCCTGATATGCGTATTTCTATATAGCCAAGTTTGTCCACAGGTCAAATCTAATAAAATAAAATTTGTACTGATGGACAGTTATTTAATCGTTTAAATTCCATTAAAACGCCAATCTGAAACTTCCAAACACACCAAACCTCTCCGAGCTTTTTGCCGGCCTTGGACTTGGCAATACGCGCCATACAAAATCCAGCCTGAATATTTTCAGGATATTATCTACACCGGTTCCAACCTCTACATAAGTTTTACCGTTGAGCGCTTTGAACGGATGACCGTTCACAAAGTTCAGCGACTGATTTTGCTCGTTCAGGCTGCCCCATAATCCTTTGGCAGTCCAGAACTGGCGGAATTTCAATTTGCGCGTAAGTGGAATAAACCGGAAAATGCCATTGCCGATATTATGCTCCACATTGAAGCCCGTGTACTGATCGTGAATGAACTCGTACCGGTTCATCATATTGAATGCATAGCGGTTGTAATAATAGATCTCGTTACCCGGAGCAACATCCAGCAACATATAAGGCAGCGTACCAAAAGTTTTACCGCCAAATACATTGAAATAAATATTTCCGAATGGCGGTATCTTCCTGGTGTTGCTGATGCCTGCCGAGATCTTGCTGTAATCATATTTACTGTTCATCACGCCCGATAAGCCTTTGGAATATTTAAATTCTATGATCGGGTAGGGGCTTCCAAGACTGCTGCGGTAGAAAGTGCTTTCCAGGAATTTTTCGAGGTATGCAAACCGCAATCTCAAAGAAGTTTCAAAAGCATTGAAAGGATCGCTGCCCTTTGAGGCAAAGCTTGTTTTATCAGGAAGATTGCGTACCGGATCGTATTGTTTATGCCGGGTAGACATCAACATAGAAAAGCCAATATTCCATTCCTTAAAAAGATCAAGCCTTTGTTCCTGAATTTTGATGAACTTAATAGGAACACCAGGCTTGCGAATAGCCAATGCGAAAATGTTGTCTGAGCTTATCTCATCATAATAATTCTGCCCGTAATCAAAATCGTTCAGGAAAGATGCATACACATAGGCGCGCGGACTGCGATTGAATAAATACATCGCATCAAACTCTCCTTTCCATTTCTTATCGGTAAAACCATACGCCACGTAGCCATGAAAGATGGCGTTCTTATTAAAATACCTGTTTGTTCCTAAATCAAATCTCAGCCGCATGCCTTCTACCTGATTGCCCGTGATCCAGTTCTGCCAGGGACCCAGTTGATAATTTCCAACATTCAAATAACCAGTTGCCAGGAAATTAATAGTATTGGTGTAACGTCTGAACACAGGCATCTTCATCAGCGTATCGATCATCTGATATACGCCTTTTTCGTTCTTGCTCAGTTCCTCGTGCCGGGACTCTGCCCAGTATTCATCCGGCTTATCTTTTGCCGCATCAGAAAGAATGGTTTCTTCCATGATCTTATTCTTTGACAGCTCACGTAAAACAGAAGTATCATTCAACACCACATTCCGGTAGGTGGTGGTCTTGCGGCCAATGAATGCAAGCCTGCTGTTGCCAAGCGGCGCAATGTCTGCAACAAATTTATCTTTTACAAGAAACCACGTGCTGTCGTTGAGAAGCTGGTATTCCTGTATAAGGCTTAGCCTGTCCATGAAATTGATATTGGCTTCTTTGGTCAGGCGCAGGTTCATTTTCTGAATGGCGAAAGTGGTATCGTGCACCCAGCAATCGCCCTCAAAAGTATTTTCTCCCTTGCGGCGTGGCGTAAAAATGAAATGGATCAGACGGCGGCCGCCAACATATTGCGTGTCCGTCACCTTGTAATTGTAGTAAGCATCGCCATTGTCACTGATGGGGCTCACGAACAGTTTGTCGAAAACCGGAATGAAATTGGAATAGAAATTCACGTTCTGATCCATGCCGCCAAGTAGCTTGCTCACGCTTTCGTTATTAAGACCTTCGGTTTTGCTGCCTTTGAAAACTTCTCTGCGCTTGAGCGGCGACTTCTGGTAATAGTAATCAGAAATGGATTCAGTAAGATAAACCGGCAGGTAAGGAGCGCCTTCTGTAGTATCTATATTATTCAGCAGGAATTTGAAAGGCTTCAGCAATTTCATTTCGTTGAGCCGGTCTTTGTTCAGGTTCTTCAGGTCAAGCTCCAGCTTGTTGTATAGCTCATACGAAAAATTGGCAAAGCGATAGCGGTCGTTCAAAGGTTTTTTTCGAACGATGCGTTTCCACATCAGCAGCCCGCGATCTATCTTTCGCTTCACAATTACTTCGGCTGCATACTTGCCTCTTTCCATATTCACAAATACACTTAATGTATCGCCTTTTACCTGTGCGGGATCGATGATGATCTTGTAATCCTGGTAACCTACATAAGTGATCTCAAGGGTATCCTGCGGCCATTGTTCAAACCGGAAAATAAAAGCGCCCGCAGAATCTGCCAGCTTGCCCGAATTTGATTTAATAAAGCGCATAGAGGCAAAAGGAATGCGCTCATCGCTATGAACATCTTTAATGATCCCTTTTAATACCTTGGTTTGCGCGAGGCTGGAAGGAATAACTGCAAAAAATGCCAGGGTCAAAACTACAGCCAGTCGTACTTGCATCATCAGCCAAAAGTACGATATAGTCAAAAAACGGGTTTTGTTAAAATTGTGCATGGGTGTATTGGGCGAAAGAATGGGTAAAACTGGTGCCTTTTTACCAATCAGGTCATATCTTTAGGGGGCAGACTTAATATGAATAAGCAACCCATCATACTTTGTGTTGACGATGACCC
>JBAVMD010000388.1:0-6607 GCA_049689695.1 Chitinophagaceae bacterium
GACGCAAGAGGCTTCGCCTTTTTTAAATCCCGGGTTCACGCGGAGAAAAAAGGCGAAGCCTCTCTTCGCGTCTCTGCGTCTTTCTTTGCGCCTTTGCGTGAGAACACAGAACAGAATTTGTACTGCAATGAAATTAATTGTTACAATTTTTTGCTTTCTTCTCTTACAAAGTTGTTTTCAGCCTAAGGCCGCCGCACAGTCTGCAACACAGACACAGCTTGCATTCCCCGGTGCAGAAGGTTTTGGAAGACATACAACCGGTGGCAGGGGAGGCAAGGTGATGATCGTTTCCAATCTCAACGATGATGGCCCCGGCAGCCTTCGCGAAGCAGCGCAGGCAAAAGGCGCAAGGATCATCGTGTTCAGTGTGTCAGGCACTATTCATCTTAATTCGAGATTGATGATACAGTCAAACGTGACCATTGCAGGACAAACTGCTCCCGGCGACGGCATCTGTATTGCAGACCACCCCGTTTCCTTGGGAGGCGATAACATCATTGTGCGTTACCTGCGCATACGCATGGGAGATAAACACCAGAACAAAGGCATGGTTGATGGTTCGGGCAGCGATGATGCGCTCGGTGGCGTTCGCAGGAACCACATCGTCATCGATCATTGCAGCATGAGTTGGAGTACGGATGAAATATGCAGCATTTATGCCGGCGACAGCATTACGCTGCAATGGAATATTATGTCGGAGCCCTTGAATTATTCTTATCATTTCGAAAAAGGGGATAAGGATTTTGAAAGGCATGGGTATGGTGGTATCTGGGGCGGATTACATGCTTCTTTTCACCATAATCTTTTTGCGCATTGCAATAGTCGCACCCCACGTTTCGACGGCATCCGCAACGCACCAACAGAGAACTGCGATTTCAGGAACAATGTTATTTACAACTGGGGTGGCAATAACACGTATGCAGGTGAAGGCGGCACGTATAACATCGTGAACAATTATTATAAATGGGGACCTTCCACCGGAAACAAAGTAAAGAACAGGATAGTGAACCCGTTCAAACGATCAGATATTCCTTTTGGAAAGTTCTACGTCAACGGAAATTATGTTGATGGATCTGCCGACGTTACAAAAGACAATTGGATGGGTGTTACTATGAATGAAGGAACTGAAGCCGATGCATCCGCAGCAAAGCTGGCGGAGCCTTTCAATGTTTTGCCGGTAACAACACAATCTGCGGTGGATGCTTATGCGCTTGTACTGAAGCAGGCCGGCGCAATCCTACCGGTAAGGGATACTTTGGACGAAAGGATTATTAAAAACGTAATGAATAGAACCGGCGCGATGATCGACGTGCAGGGCGGTTACCCGCATGGAACGCCTTATGAACAGACGGTGAATGCATGGCCTGCGTTGAAATCACTGCCTGCGCCCATGGATACCGATAAAGATGGCATGCCAGATGAGTGGGAGCGGAAGAATGGTTTAAATCCATCTGATGCCGGAGATGCATCGGGGTACAAGCTGGATAAGTATTATACGAATGTTGAGGTGTATATAAATAGCCTGGTTAAAAAATAATTATGAGCCATAAAGTGCTTTACGCTGTTGTTTTCATCCTGATGTCATTCGCAATACCCGATAAAAAGAAAATAAAGATCTGGCTGGCCGGTGATTCCACCATGTCCGTCAAAAGCGAAAAAGCCTATCCTGAAACCGGTTGGGGCATGCCTTTCGTGCATTTTTTCGATTCAACAGTAACTGTTGAGAATCTTGCAAAGAATGGTCGCAGCACAAAAACATTCATCACGGAAAAACTATGGCAGCGCATTACCGATAACCTGCAGGAAGGAGATTATGTTTTTATCCAGTTCGGCCATAATGATGAAGTGAAAGAAAAGGTAGGAAGTTATACAACGCCTAATGAATTCACCGCAAACCTTACACGCTTTGTTACAGAAACGAGAAGCAAAAAAGGAAACCCGGTATTGCTTACGCCGGTAAGCCGAAGGAAATTCGATTCTACAGGCAAAGCGATGGAAACGCATGAGCAGTATTCTGCACTGGTTCGTTCACTGTCAAAAGAGTTAAATGTTCCCTTGATAGATCTCGATAAAAAAAGCATGGCTCTGTACGAGCAGATGGGTGTGGAAAATTCAAAGCTGTTATTCCTTCAGCTGGAACCTGGGGAACATCCTAATTATCCTAAAGGCAAGGTCGACAATACACACTTTAATGAATTAGGCGCACGCAAGATCGCACAGATTGTATTGGCGGAGATAAAAGCGTTGAAGCTTGAGCTGGCGGATAGAATTGTGAAACGATGAATTTTGATAAAGAGGGAACGCGGATCATCAGGATCGGTTATGATTTGTTAAGATTTGGTCTTAAATTTTCTGAATATATTAGTGATAGCAGTAACTGATCTTAAAAAATCCTAACCATCCTGATCCCGACAGCTATCGGGACGCGTTCCCTTCCCCATATTTACAATGAAAATACTATTCATATATCTCGCTCTCCTAATCTCATATCCTTCCATCGCGCAACGAAGAATAGTTGTAGCACAAGACGGCAGTGGCGATTTTACAACCATTCAGGCAGCCTTCGATAAAGTTCCCCGCAACAACAAAAAGCCTGTTACGATTTACATCAAAAAAGGCATCTACAAAGAAAAGCTCCACCTCGATTCAACAAAAGACTTTGTTTACATAACAGGAGAAGATAAATTCAATACAGTACTAACTTACGATGATCATACCGGCAAGATTGCTCCATCAGGCGATGTGATCAACACACGAACTTCCTGGAGCTTCCTGGTCATGGCGAATAATTTTAGCGCAACAAACTTAAGTTTTGAGAACAACGCAGGCTTCACTGCCGGGCAAGCCGTGGCTGTAGAAGTACGTGGAGACAAAGCCATCTTCAACAATTGCCGCTTTCTCGGCAACCAGGATGTGCTGTTCACCAGCGCAGATAACAGCCGGCAATACTATAAACAATGTTACATCGAAGGCTCTACCGATTTTATTTTCGGATCATCTACCGCCTGGTTCGAAAAATGCCATATACACAGCAAAAAGAATTCGCACATCACCGCAGCATCTACGCCGCAGGAGCATGCATTTGGCTATGTATTTAATGAATGTGTATTTACAGCAGATACTGCATTTGCGAGAGTTTCATTGGGAAGACCCTGGCGGCCGTATGCAAGCATAACTTATCTGCATTGTTATCTCGACAGGCACATATTGCCCCAAGGTTGGGATAACTGGAAAAACACAGCCAATGAAAGCACTGCGCGCTATGCGGAGTATAAAAGCTATGGTCCGGGCGCAAATCCATCTGCACGATTTACCTGGACCCGCCAGCTAACCGCCGAACAGGCAAAAGCAATTACATTACAAAATGTTCTCAGGGGCTGGAATCCCGAATCTCAATAAATTGCCGCATGAAGTTTAAGGCATTAACGGTGTTGTTATTACTGGTTCACACTTTCTGTAACGCGCAGAAAGAATACAGGATTTTCGATTGGAAAACGGAGTACACGTTGAATAGCTATCTGCTTCAGCACATGCATGAACAATACGACGAGCGAAGGGTTGTATTTGAGAACGCGTTGAAATCCAAAGACAGCTTATCAGCTTATATCGCCGGTATCAAAGCAAAGTTTACCACACTCCTCGGTGATCTTCCTCCAACTTCATCTTTGAATGCGCAGATCATACGCACAACTACGCATACTCATAAATTTAAAAAGCAGGTACTGTCAGAATATCAAATCGAGCGCATTGTATATGAAAGTTTTCCGGGGCATCATGTAACGGCCAATTTATATATTCCAACCAGCAAAGGCTTCTGTGAATTTAAATCACCTTATCCTGCCATCCTGTTTTTCTGCGGACATGAAGATGCAGGCAAGGCAACAGAATCATACCAGCAAATGGCTGCAATGCTGGCTACGTATGGCTCGGTGGTAATGGTGGTGGACCCTGTTTCGCAAAGTGAGAGACATCAGTTAACAGATGCTGCAGGCAAGCCGCTTACAAGAGGCGGCACAACAGAACATACACTAATTAATGCAAGCTCCAATCTCGTTGGCACATCCTCTGCCGCCTACGAGCTATGGGATAATAAACGTGCGCTTGATTATTTGTATACAAGACCAGAAGTAGATACTTCCCGAATCGGATGTGCAGGCAATTCAGGCGGCGCAATGCAGGCTATCTATTTTGCCGCACATGAGCCGCGCATTAAAGTAATTGCTGTAGCAAGCTATCTCGCCAGCCGCGAACGCACGTTTGACCTGACCGGCGCTCCCGATGGCTGCGCCTTGATACCGGGAGAAGGAAAAGCATTATTGGAAATGAGCGATTACCTGGTGGCCGCAGCGCCGCGCCCTTTACTGGTGCTTGCCGGCCGTTACGATTTTATTGATTATAACGGAACGCTTGCATCTTTTAAGGATTTGCAAAGAGTATATGCATTACTGGGGCATCCTGAAAAATTACGCCTGCAAACGTATGAAGATGGTCATGGTATTGGCGCCGATAAAAGAGTAGGGATTGGTCATTGGTTTAAAGATTGGTTCAGGCCAGAAGGAAAATGTTACGTGAATGATGTGACCGATCGTATAAATGTTCTGCCGGATACAAGCCTGTTCAGCACCCAGGCCGGCCAAGTGAACAAGTCTTTTAAAAATGAGGTCACTGTTTTTGATCGCAATCTTGCACTGGCAGATTCGCTGAATGAAAGCCGTAAAAAATTCATGCAACAACCGCGCGAAGCGGCTATAAAAGGTATCATGAACCTGCTGCAGATCGATCTCGAAATTAAAGGCAGCAATACAGGTTATGCAGGCGATGTTACAAAAAATGGCATCAGCTTTAGGAAGGTGCCGGTTTCCGTTTATGGAGCAGTGCCTATGTCTGTATTGCAGGCATATCCTGAGAATGTTAGTCCTAAGAAAGTGATCATCTGGTTACATTCAGCCGGCAAGCAGGTAATTGCAGACAGCACCGCGCTTCTCAGGTCTTATTTTGCTGAAGGCACAGCTGTTTATATTGCAGATATCCGCGGCATTGGAGAAACGCAGGATGCGCCCGCTTTAAACGACCCGAAATATTACAACAAAGAATATCGCACTGCCATGCTTGCGCTGCACAATGGCAGTTCACTTGTTGCACAAAGGGCAGTGGATATAGCAAATCTGGTTGAGAACGTAATGTATGGGCCCGGATGGCCACCCGCAACTATCGAGATCCATGCTGAAGGCCACCTGGGTGTAGCAGCGCTTCATGCCATGGCCGTGATGAAAGATTTCAGGGTTTCATGCGTGAAGCTTTATAACTGCATCACTTCATTTAAAGACATTCTTAAAGACCCCACAAGGAAAGACTGGTATTCTTACGTAATACCAAATGTGCTTAAGTATTACGACATTCCCGACCTTGTAAACCTCATCGGCAAAGAAAAAGTGCAGTTCATTAACTTACAGAAGTAATTTCACCTTTGGCAGTTTGACCTAATGACCTAATGACTTAATGACCAAATAACTTCACCATGTCGCACTCACAACTCCCCATTCACAACTCACCAATAAACACCGCCCTCTGTTCCTTCGGCATGTCTGGCTGGGTATTTCATGCGCCCTTCATTGAAGCGCATCCCGGCTTTAAGTTCTATGCGGTTTGGGAAAGAAGCAAGAACCTTGCTGAGCAGAAATATCCCGGTGTGATAACTTATCGCTCGTTGAAAGAAATGCTGGCAGATGAAGCTGTAGAACTGGTAATAGTGAATACGCCCAACTACACGCACTATGAATATGCAAAAAAAGCGTTGCTTGCCAACAAGCACGTGATCGTGGAAAAGCCTTTTACCGTGAAAACGGATGAAGCTTTGGAGTTGATAGCGCTGGCCGCACAGCAACAAAAAAAATTATCTGTGTATCAGAACCGCAGGTATGATAGCGACTACCGCACTGTAAAAAAAGTAATAGACGAAAAATGGCTGGGTGAAATAGTAGAAGCCGAATTTCATTTTGATCGTTTTAAAGAAGAGATCAGCCCGAAAGTGCATAAAGAAACGCCCGGCCCAGGCACAGGCGCTCTGTACGATCTCGGCTCACACCTGGTTGACCAGGCTTTACAGCTCTTCGGTTTGCCCGAAGCATTGTTTGCAGATATAGTTGTGATGCGCCCGATTTCCAAAGTGGATGATTATTTTGAAGTGCTGATGTATTATCCAAACATGCGCGTGCGATTGAAAGGAAGTTACCAGGTTCGTGAAGCGTTGCCGGGTTATGTATTGCATGGATCAAAAGGATCATTCATTAAACCAAAAACAGATGTGCAGGAAGCCATGCTGCAATCCGGTGCAAAGCCGGGGAGTAAAGATTGGGGCAGAGAGCCGGAAACTGAAAAAGGCTTGCTGCATACGGAAAGAGATGGTAAAGTGGTCAGGGAATACATTCCATCCTTACAGGGAAATTATGGTGATTATTACGAAGGCATCTACCAGGCTATCCGGAATAATATGCCCGTGCCGGTGAACGCAAAGGAGGGGATGGAGGTTGTGCGGGTTGTTGAAGCTGCGTTTGAAAGTAGTAAACTTTGTAAGGTTATAAAGTTGTAGCTAAATACAGGGAACGCG
>JBAVMD010000389.1:0-11441 GCA_049689695.1 Chitinophagaceae bacterium
GCGATGTACTGTCTGACAATGCCCTGCAGGTAATGTTATCCGTTAGAAAAGACCTGCCTCCACACCTGGCTTTGATGCTGGCTTTTCTGCAGGCATATCGCGTAGCGGTGAACGATCTGAATACGCTCACAAAGAAAAGGCTGGACTATTATTACGAAGAAGTGCTTCGCCTGCAAAGGGTCAAACCGCAGCCCGATGAAGTGCATGTGCTGTTTGAACTGGCAAAGAATGCAAAGCCAACACTGGTAAAAGCAAATGCATTGCTGGACGGCGGCAAAACAACCACCGGGCTTCCGCTTCAATACGCATTATCGAACGACATTGTTGTAAACCATGCCGTGGTGGGAATGATTCGTTCAAGCTTCAAACAATTCAAAACAGGCGGGAAAAGTATAATACTGAAAGCCGGCGATGCTGCTAAAATTTTAAATGAAACAAGCACTGCATGGCGGCCATTCGGCACTAATCATCCTTTACCAACCGATCAGGCGGAACCAGTACAATTTGGCTGGGCCATAGCTTCTCCAAACCTGCTGCTTGCAGAAGGAGCGCGAAAAGTAATAGTGGAACTACAGCTCTCTGCACCTGTTGGCGTACTGCCACCGGCAACACCCCTTACTTCGTCTATCGAAGTAAGCTTAACCAGTGAAAAGGAATGGATCAGTAAAGACCTTTTAATAACGGCTGACCTCACCCCTCCCGCCGTGCCCGACCCGCTTACTGAAAACCTGTATAAGTTAAAGGTAACGGCAACCATTAATGAAACGCTTCCTGCTATTACCGCATATAATGAAGCAATTCATCTTGCTTCTTATCCATCCACCTGGCCGGTGATGCGCATGTTGCTGAAGCCCGAAAGTGGCATGATAGACCTGCTGTCGCCTTTCCGCGTTAATAATGTATCAATTGAAGTAGAAGCCAAAGGCGTTAAGCAGCTGATATTGCAAAATGACCAGGCAGTGCAGGCAGTTGACAGTCCCATTCTTCCTTTTGGCGGCGTTCCCCTGATAAAAGCCAATTTTTACATAGGCAGCCAGGAGATCTTCAGCAAAACGCTTACATCCATAGGTGTAAATCTTGAATGGCAGGACCCGCCTGAAAGTTTTTCTGATCATTATAAAAATTACGGGAATAACAATATCGTCAACAACTCATTCACTACATCGGTAGAGTTGCTGAGCAATAAGAACTGGAACGTAAAGCTTATCAATAAAATTTCCCTGTTCAATACCGCTAACCCTTTACAGGTGCAAAGCATTGCAGTAAGTAAGAGCGACTTTGCATTCCAGACAGCCGATGCACCCTTCAAACGCAATGCTACGCTTGAGTTAGACGACTCATTCGACAGCCGCCTGAAACAAGGGTTCCTGAGACTTGTACTAGCGGGGCCTACAAAAATTGATGTGGCAAACCTGCCGGAAGAAGCGCCGTTTGAAGCATTCGGTCATAAAACTTACCCCTTTGTATATACGCAGCAGGTGCTTGCACTAAGTCAATACAGAGGTATGGGCACCAAGCCGGAGTTGCCGCTGCAACCGTACACGCCAACATTAAAATCGGTCACAGTAGATTATACAGCAAAAGATACTTTCATTCCGAGTTCACCTAATCTTATAGAGCAGTATTTTATACAGGATGTATTCGGGCCGGGAGAAATTGAAAAAGGCGACACTGCGCTGCTGGTGCCAACGCAGCCCGGCAACGGCTCATTATATATCGGTCTTCAAAATGCGCTATCACCGCAAACCATTTCATTTCTTTTCCAGGTAGAAGAAGGAAGCGTGGAAGGGCAAGAATTGCTTCGCTCATCGGACCTTAACTGGAGCTACCTGGCGGGCAACCATTGGATAGATATTGCACCGGCAGATGTATTGGAAGAAAGCACAGGCGGCCTGCAAAAACCCGGATTGATACGCGTGAACATGGGAAGCAATGCAACGGAAGTGCATAGCCTGATGCCGAAGGCGATGCGATGGCTGCGCGTAAGCGTGGATGAAAACACAGACGGCGCATCCTCTGTTTCTAAAATATTCACACAGGCTGCAAAAGCAAAGCTCGCATTGCCTGCAGGAAATATCGCCGGGTATGAAAAGCATTTAGCTGCTCCACTCGCTGCTGAAACCATCAGCAAACTGGTGACCAGGATGCCCGCAATCAAAAAAATATTGCAGCCATTTGCTTCATTCGGTGGAAACAATATTGAATCAGACCAGGCCTTTTATCGCCGCGCAAGTGAAAGACTGCGCCACCGCAACCGCGGAGTTTCAGGTTGGGATTATGAAAGACTTGTGCTGGAAGCGTTTCCGCAGATCTATAAAATAAAATGCCTTCCTCACTCCGGTAAAGAAGAATGGTTCAAGCCCGGCGATGTGCGGCTGGTGGTAGTGCCCGATTGGCGCAAGCGCCCCACCGGTGATCCGTTGCAGCCTAAGGTGAACCAGAACAGCCTGCGTGAGATCGCTGACTTTGTAAGCGCCAATTATGTTTCGCCTTTTGTAAATGTGAATGTATCCAATCCCAGCTATGAAACGCTGCTGGTGGATTGCAAGGTGATGTTTCATCCTGAATTTGATCCGGGTTATTACAGCATCATACTCGAAGAAGAGATCAAAAAATTCCTGAGCCCCTGGGCGTATGAAGAAGGACAGGACATTGTATTCGGCGGAAAAGTGTATGCTTCTGAAATTCTCGCTTTTATCGAGGGCAGGGATTACATTGATTTCGTTACTGACTTCGAATTGTATCACCGTTACGAAGGCACCGTTGCGGGAGGCATTGGAGAAATGGAGATCGCGTTTGATTTCATTATAGGCGATTCTCCTGATGCTTCTATTTCCGATTCATCGGGCCTGGGCGGCAAAACCATCAATATAGATTTCGTTGTGGGCTCTCCGGTAGAAGTGGCTTTGGCTACGAGGCCTGATACGATCCTTGTTTCCAATGCCTCGCACCGCATACAGGCAATGCAGGCAGGCATGACCAATTGCCAGGGTATTCACACTATTGGTATCGGGGAAATGATCATTGGGCTTGACTTCATTCCTATTTCATAATTATTAAAAATTATTATCATGGCAGAAAAGGACAGAGCATATTTGAAACTGAAGTTTTGGAACGGTGAGCGGCCCAGAGGCGAAGACTTTACAGACTTCCTGGATTCTTTTGTTAGTAAGATAGATGACCAGGTAAGCGTTGACCTGAATACTAATCTGAGTATCCCGGGTGGTGTAACGCTCGGCACCCCGGCTAATGGCACTCCGGGAACATTGCGATTCAGCGGCGGCAATGTGCAGGTATTCAACGGGGGCATCTGGAATAATGTTGGCGGTTCAGCCGGTGCATTCGTTCCGGTTTTGGGCGGACCGCATGTTGCATTTTCAGGCGGCAATGTAGGCATCGGCGCTTTTCCCGTTGCTCCGACCTTTAAGTTCGAAGTAGACCTGGCTGCAGCCGAGCGCGTACGGTTTGGTCCGGCAGCGGTTGCCAATGGTGCGGGCAACGCACAATTCAGCCACAACGATATGACAGCCGATCCCAATTTTGCACTTCGCCAGAACTCAGCGGGTGCAGTTATTCTAAATGCTCCGACAACGCAGACTATATCGATCATGCATAACCGAACAACTGCACGGTTAGTGATCCTGCCAACCACCGGCCAGGTGATAGTTGGCAACAATGCAATAGTACCTGGCGGGGCAGGAGCTATGTTCCAGGTAAACGGAACAGCATTTAAACTGGGAGGCGGCGCCAACTGGGACGGTGTATCTGACGGACGCTATAAAAAAGATGTGAAAGATTTTAAAGACGGTCTCGACAAATTGCTGCAGGTAAGAACGGTGAGCTTCAAGTACGATGGCTTGCCGGGAATAGCTACAAAAGACCAGGAGGAAGTAGGGATCATTGGCCAGGAAATGCAAAAAATATTCCCTTACATGATCTCCCGCCATCCTATCAGCGATATTACCGAACCATCGGCAACGGATGATATACTTACGTATAACAGCAGCGCACTCACTTATGTAATGGTAAATGCCATACAGGAACTGGCGACGCGTGTAAAAGAACTGGAAGGGCTGTTGGAAGAAGCAAACAGTAAATGATTGATGCATACATAAGATCATGGAAGAATCGATACAAATAAGCACGCTACCGCCGGCCACAAAGAGCCAGGATTTTGAACACCTGCGTGAACAGGGCATGAACATAGTGCGTTCGGTAGCTTCGGGAACCTGGACTGATCATAACCTGCACGACCCCGGCATTACCTTGCTGGAAGCCTGCTGCTATGCACTAACGGAAATGGGGTTGCGTACGGGAATGGATATGCGCGATCTTGTTGCCAGCGATGTTAATGGACGCAAAGCGGAATTTTTTACCGCAGCCCAGGTGCTGCCCGTGTCTCCCGTTACAATTAACGATTTCAGAAAAGTATTGATAGACCATGAACTGGTGCAGGATGCATGGGTGCATGCCCTTGAATCGAAACCGAAAGGAAGATTGAGCGTGCTGCTGCAATTTGAAGACGACACGCTCAACACAAGCGCCTTCAGCTTAACTGTAACGCCTGTTGCGCTTGGCAGCGATTATAACATCGATCTTGCTTTTCCCTACTGGGATGATGAAGACGCAGCCCCCTTCACAGAAAATGTAACGCTTAACAGCGTGGTGTTCGATGGATTGCCCGGCAACGAATGGAATCTTATTGGAAGCAATGCTTATTTTGCGCGCATCAATGTGAATTACACGCCATCCTCCGGGCCGGCTGCCACAAAAACATTATGGATCATCGCGCAGATAACAACACCTGTGCCCAATCCGTTAACAGATACGCCCTTTATACTTGCCGACCTCACTGCGAGGGTTATATCGCTCATAGATAACAGTCCTACAGATCTTGCGCTGGTGCGCAAATTCAATCGACGCACAACGGCTGCTTTCAATTCCATGAAAGTAGTACGCCGGTACATTGAAGACTATCGCAACCTTTGCGAAAACCTGGTAGATTATAAAGCAGTGCGCCTGCAGCAAATTGGCGTGTCGGCCATCATCGAAATAAACCCGGGCGTTAATCTCGAAAGTCTGCTGGCGGATATATTTTTCAATATCGATGGTTTCATATCTCCCATCAACAAATTCCATCACCTCGATGAATTGCTGGCTGCATACACCCCGGATAATATATTCGAAGGTCCTTCGATGTTATCAGGCTTTCTTCAGAATGAAGCATTGAGTGCCGCAATTCCTGATGTATTATATACCTCCGATATGCTGCGCCTGATACTGCAGCAAAGAGACCAGCGTGGAACAGATATTATTCAGCGCGAAGATGTGAACAGCCGCAACATAGCGGCCGTGCGCAATTTAAGTCTTGCCAATTACCTCGATAACCGTCCTATTACTTCCAATGCGCGGGATTGCCTGCAACTGGTGGAAAGCCAGCGGCATGTGCCGAGATTAAGCCTCACCAAATCACGGATTGTTTTTTACCGCAACCAGGTAGAAGTGAAGTATGACCTTGCGCGTGTGATCGAGCTCTTCAACGAAAAAAAAGCTGTGCAGCTTGCAGGGCTGGGCGCCAGCTTTTCAGACATACCGCTTCCGCAGGGCCAGCAGTATCCTGTCACTGAATATTATCCCATTCAAAACGATCTTCCATTGATCTACGGCGTGGGAGAAGCTGGGTTGCCTGATACTGCAACGCAAGAGCGAAGAGCACTGGCCATGCAATTGAAAGGCTATATGTTCTTCTTTGAACAACTTACTTCGGGCATTGCCAGCCAGCTTGCAAATATCAACTCATTCTTTTCTGCCGATCCATCTATAGACAAAACATTTTTTCAGCAACCGCTTTACCACCTGCCACAGGTTGATAAATTATTGCTGGGCTTCAATCCTGCTACGCAAACCTGGGACAACTTTCAACAGGATGCAGCCAACAGCTACATGAGCGCTTTGCAGCGCGCCGGTGAAAGTCCAGAACAATTTCTTACGCGGCGCAACCGCATACTTAATCATCTGCTTGCCATATTTGGCGAAGACATGTATGATGCAGCGGCGCTTGCTTACCATGAAGCAACGATCGTTCCTGACAGCGCAACACTTTCGCTGGCTGACCTCATTGCAAAACAAACAGCGCAACGCAATCTTGCATCGCGCCACCTCATCAGCGCAAAGTCTGCATTCTTTTACGACCTGCCTGCACTTAACCGCGACAGGGCGCAATCATACGGCAACCCGTTATGGCGCAACCCGGACCTGCTGAGGATACAACCCGCTCCCGGAGGTTTTGACTGGTCGTTGGTCGACGCAGCAGGTAATGTGTTGCTGAACAGCGCTGCGCCTGCAGCTTCTGAAAATGATATTCCGAAACTTGCCGTTGAAACATTATCCCTGGCAACAAATGCAGCCAATTATGCTACAAGAGTGGAAGGCCCGCAATTACGCATTGTGATCAGGAAGCCGCCGGCGCTTACAACAGATATGTTGCAAAGCGTAGGACTGTTTGCTACGCCGGCACTGGCCAATACCGGCATTGCTAATATGGTGCAGGCCATCATTCAGCTATGGGTGCAATTTGCTTTATCACCGCTTGAAAAAAGAATGTATCACATGCTGGGCCTGCCGTTCAAAGAACGCAGGGTACTTATGCATGTTTCAGCAAACTATTTCGAAATATTTAATCAACCTCCCCCGCCTCCGCCATTCAGGAAACGTTTCAGGCTGTGGGAACAGTCGGGTTTTGGAGGCCTTCAATTACTTACGGGCGATATTGATTATACTGCGGCGGCAGATCCTGATGCAATAACAGCTGCGCGCGCAGGAATTCAAACAGCTATCAGCAGAGGTGTGCATGTTGATTCGTTCGATATCATAAATCCGCTTCCCAATCAATTTACAGTAGTGTTGCTGATGCCTGATGGAACAGTGCTGGCACGCTCGCCACTTCCTTTTGCCACCAGGGAACTTGCGCAGCAGCACCTGGTACGCACGTGGCTGCACATATTCCGCTTGTTCAGCAACCAGGGATTTTATATGGTGGAACATTTGCTGGTAGCGCCCGTAACTACTACCGGTGCAGAGCTTTCGAATGTAAATATTGATGAGCCTTATTCTTTCCAGATCAGCTTTGTTTTTCCTTCTGGTTATGAAAGAAATTTTGCCATCAGTCCAAGTCCCAAACAACCTATACAGCCTGAAAAGCATCGCGATCCTGAATTCAGGAAGTATGCAGAGCAACAGATACGAAAAGCATGCCCCGCGCACATATTGCCAAGGGTATTATGGGCAGATAGCCCGATACCCGGCTCTCCTTTAAGCCCGAACCATGCAAGCTTCATCAATTTTGAAAACAGCTATCGCGCATGGCTCGCAGCATATATGGCCGAAGGTGTAACAGAAGCCGTGATTGGGCCGCTGAGAAATCAACTGGTAACAGTATTGAATAATATTTACAAGCTGCACGAAGCATAATGCCTGCAAAAGCTTTACATATTATACAGCAACAGGTTTTTGAACTGAGCGCAGCAAGCTCTAAAAATAATTTCGTGTGGGAAGAAAGGGCGGCTGCTTACCTGCACAAGATCATCAACCCGGTGATAGAAGCGTGTTTCTCTAACCTGGTGCGGGACGATCAGCACCTGGTTATAGATAAACTGGAGATAGATCTCGGAAGCTTTAGCCTGGAAAGATTTGAGAAAGAAGCCGCCGCGCTGTTGCAGGAAAAACTGGGCAGCGTGCTGAGATCGTATTGCAGCGCATCAAACAATAAGGAGAACAGTTATGATCAGGATGATCAACCTTTCAATGCTTCTAAAAAGATCATTAGCCGCAGGGACCAGGAGGAACAGGCAAGATTTCCAAAATTACTGAAAAGCGATCAGGCATTACAGTTAGCATTGCTTCATTTTCTTTTGAAGGGAAGATTTCCGTGGTGGTATACAACAGAAACAAGTAATCCGACAGATATTGAATCGCTCATAGAAACCTCGTCTTACGAAAGATCAGGATTGCTGGATGAGCATTTCAAACTCCTGCCAAAGCAATTATCAGAAAAAGAAATACAGGAACTGAGAGAAGCATTGCGCAGTTCGGCGGCCGCAAGAATGAGGCTGGCAAATCACTTCAGTGCGGAATGGCTTGCAGCCTTTCTGCAATCTCTTGAGCTAGCGGGCGAAAAAGCATTGCAACAGTGGACTTCCCTGTTTGATTCAATTAAAAGCCTGCATAAAATTACGCCGCCCTTTCATCAATATTTCTGGATGGCATGGACAGAGGCGGCCTTTCATGGGATGCACACTATTAATATCACACTATTGATAGAGCGGGTAGCCGGAGGCTATAACAATGAGGCCATCGAACTGGCAAAGCGCATTCACGAAGCATGTTACGAAAAAAGGCACGAAGCCGTATTTGCAGGTTATCTGGAATCGATCAGGAAATATTTTGAAGAAGGCAGTAATTACGATGCTTTCAGAAAAAAAATACGGGATGAAATAGTTGCCGGTGAAAATAGTTTTACGTCTAAAGGTATCGAAGATGATCCGGAGGATGCAATAGATAAAGCGCTCGATGAGATACTGAACTCATCGCCTGAACAAAAAAAAGATAAAAAAGATTTTGGCGATGATAACGCTTTGTTCATAGAAGCAGCGGGGCTTGTGATACTTCATCCCTTCCTGGAAGAGCTGTTTAAAGAAACCGGTTTGTGGGATGGAGAAAAATGGTGCGATGAGGAAAGCGTTTATCGTTCCGTACAACTTCTTTCGTGGCTTGTTTATGGCGAGGCCGGTTTGCCTGAAAACCGCCTGCTGCTGTTTAAAATTCTTACAGGGCTGGATGTTGAAGAACCCTTACCGGCAACAACACCTCTTACGCAACAGGAGATAAATGCCTGTAATGAATTACTGGATGCCATTGTTCGCCACTGGAAAGCATTGCGCAATACCAGCATAGACGGTTTGCAGCAGGGATTTCTGCAGCGCGAGGGAAAACTTTCAAAAACTGAAAAAGGTTATCAACTGGCAGTAGAGCGCAAAGCGCAGGATGTATTGTTATCGCATCTCCCGTGGGGATACAGCATGATCAGGCTGCCATGGATGGAACAGATAATGAATGTAACATGGATATGAAAATTTATAAAACCAGCAATATGAACTACAAGATTACAAAATTTTTTTCCGGCCTCAGGCTGCTCTTCATGGCGGCAGTTTTATTACTGCCTGTGCTGCTGACAGCGCAGATACATAAAATAGATCTGCCTGCTACTCCCTGGCCGGTTCCTAACCCCCGGTATGATTTTAATATCAACCAGCCCATAGTAATGAATAGTGCTGCTGTTGAAGTACTCACAGGCAACGCACAAGTGGTATGGAATTTCGGTCCGCTTCCCGGCGGAGCCACTCAAACCGGACGAAAACTGGAATATCAGGGGATCACGATTGAGCTCCCCGGCGATCCGGGCACTCCTGTGGCAAACAGCTTAAAAGTCACTATTACCGGAACGCCTACAGGAACTGTACCATTTACTTGTAGTTTAGAAGTTTCTGATCCTGCTTTCAACAGCACATCGTTGGGGTTCTTCGATGTATTCATCAGGCAGCCTACAGATGTTGTGCTCGTGTTGGATAAATCGGGCAGTATGAATACAGCCGCAGGTTCGGGAACAAGATGGTCTGCATTAAGAGAAGCCGCCAAAAGTTTTATGGTTAAATACCAACTGCTGAGGCCACAGGACCGTACGGCCTTAGTATATTTCGCCAATAGCGCCACACCTCCTTCAAATTGCTGCAATACATTTATTACTAATGCGCCAACTGTGCCCACCCTGGCCGATAAGATACATACGGAATTAGGAGAAGCTGCTTTTCAACCAGGCGGTGGTACAGCGATGGGCTTCGGGCTACAAGCCGGCATTTCAAAATTGTCTGTTGGTGATAACGCCAGGAATATCATATTAATTACCGACGGTGAGCAGAACGTAGGACCGCAGGTGAATGAGAATGGATTAGGATACGATGGCGATGCCAGCCTTCCTGCCACCACTACTCCAGGAAATATCAGGATCATGACCATTGGCATCGGGAGCCCGAGCGGTAAATTCCATAATACTTTATTGAAGCTTGCCACAGAGCACCGGGGAAGTTATTATGTTACCAACGACGGCACCGCATTTACTTTTAAAGGCGGCCCAAGCGGAGGTGATATGTTAACTGGCTTTAATGACGCATTTGTAAATGCACTTGCTGAAAGAAGCCCGCAAACAATAGACATTTCAACACATAATATACCCGCGAACAACACGCCGGTAATATTGCAGACCTTTCCGGTAAATAAGTTTGTAGACAAGCTGTTGCTGGAATTTGCAGTTGGCAGAAGCTTTGAATTAGGCCAGATAGGGCAGCTTCTTGCACGCATCAGGGTGGAAAAAGATGGCGCGCTGGTAATGCAGTATGCAAGGGCAGTACCTACAGGCGGCTTTTCTAACACGGTTATGCTTTTGTTTGATTTCAATAATCCACCGCAGGGATTGCCTAAATTAAATCCTGCAGGCCAATGGAAAGTATCTATCAGCGATTCAACACTCAAGTTCAATGCATGCAAGCTTACAACAATTGTTGACGATCATCGCCTGCGCATGAAAAGGACTATAAGCAATACCAACCCGAAAGTGAATGACGCGTTTCCTGTTTCATTCAATCTCGACTGGATGAGCTTCCCGATAAAAAATGCAAAAGTGGAAGTTGTGTTTGTAGGGCCTAACGATGATATGGGCGATGCACTTGCCAACAATCCAACAACCGTAGATGTTTCCAATGCACCTGATGCGGGATCGCCCGGCGTGCAGAAGTACAATCATCTCTGGGCAACGGACAGCGCATTCAGGAATAAATTCAACGGAGTTGAAAATGCAATAACATTAGCGCATACCGCAAATGGAAAATACGAAGGCTCATACAGTGGCCTTAACGTTGCAGGTCTTTACCGCGTCATCTATCGCATTACGGGCACCGATTCAGCAGGCGGAGAGATCCAGCGCGTAATGACGGAAAGTTTTTACACCAGTTTTTCCAGTCTCGACATGACCAAGTCTGCCGTAACAACTACCATGCAAAACGGTCAGCTGGTGATGAACTTCAGGCCTAAAACATCTTACAACAAGTTTATAGGGCCTGCACTGGGCAATGCCTTCAGCGTAAGCAATCCTGGCATCAAGATCGAGAACGTGGTAGATCACCAGGATGGCAGGTATACCATTACTTTCACTGGCAGCGTAACAGATACAACCAGTCTTGTGTTACTGGGACAAACCATTTACACAGGCAAGCTCGAGAATGCAGGCAAGGGCGGTGGAATTTTAGACAGCATCAAAAAATGGTTTGAAGACCGCGGACTTCCGTTCTGGTTGTTCTGGCTGATATTGATACTGTTGATCATTATTATAT
>JBAVMD010000390.1:0-8862 GCA_049689695.1 Chitinophagaceae bacterium
CATCAGCAAGCCGCATACGCTTTACAGGTCACGGAGTGGGCAAGAACCACCCGGGTGTGTTTAAATTATCTTCAGGTTCTGTAGCTGTGGCCGGCAACCAGGTAACCGGTGGAGATTTCACCATCAACATCAAGTCGATGGACCTTGAACAAAAAGGAGGAATGTTCGATAAGAAACTGCGTCCTCACCTGATGAGCGGCGATTTCTTTGATGCAGATAAATTTGGTACAGCAAAGTTCGAGATCACCAAAGTGGAACCATACCAGGCCAATTCATCAGATTCTTCCATAGTAGAAGGCGCTAATTTCAGCGTAAGCGGTAATCTTACATTGAAAGATGTAACCAAAAACATCACATTTCCCGCCAAATTAGATATAGATGGCAACACGTTAAAAGCAAAAGGAAATTTTGATATCGACCGTACTCAATGGAAGATGAATTATGGAAATGATAAAACACTTGGCGACGGTTTCATTTCCGAGAAAGTAAATATCGAACTGGACCTTCAGGCAAAGAAACAATAAGCAAACTTCGAAGCGCTAATCAATAGTGATTTGCCGGCCGCTGATCGCGCCTGTTTTACCGAATTGATTGTAGCAACTGCTGTTATTCCCATACTGCAGCTTGCTGCTATGCATAAATGCTTTTATCATTTTATCCGCCTCTGCGTTTAATGTATCCAGGTGCAGGTTGCCGTATTGGCAAATAGTGACGAGAATTTTATTCCCGGGATCGGTAAAATAAAAATAAGGCAGAGAGGCATTACAACGTATTAACCACGCCAGATGCTTAATAAATACAGGCAGCTCTGCAGTATCTGCCTGTAAAGCGCCATTGAAACGCTTTCCGATTTTATTGGCAACTAAATATTGTTGCGCCTCCTGTACCGGCTTATATTCATTTTGCTGATGAAGCCAGGGAGTTTCTGTATCGCCAAGGAATATTAATACATCGGCATTGAATGCCTTCGTTAGTCCGGTCAATTCGATCCCCAATGCCTTTATGTGTGCTTTGATTGATTTGGAAGAAAGTGTAAGAATATAGCTTTTAAAAACTTTTGGATAGAATGATACATCTTCGTCCTTTTCCAGGTCGTAGCTGCGTAAAGGAAAGATGGGGTATTTATTCAGGCAGTCCTGCCGCTTAATTTTGAGTAACATTCGTCCGCAAATATATCATAGTTGATTATATCTCAACGTACTGCCATCAATATGCGAAACATACAAATTTGTATTCTCTCTTTTTGGGAGCTAAGCCGGGTTGATAAAGAAAAGCTAAAGGAAAACAACGCGCACAACAATTTATCCGGGCCGCCGTTCATGATTTTTTGAGACTAACAAAATCAACTCTATGCAACCTAAGTTCCGCCTTACGGCCTTGCTTTCAATGGCCCTGCTCATAAGCTTTACAGCATGTAAAAAAAATACAACTGATGCTACTGATAATTCAGCAGAATTAAAAGCGCATGCTGATGACCAGAACCAGGTATCCGCACAGTTTGATGCCTTATCTAATGAAGCCACTCTTGCTATAGAAAGCTCACCAGCCTTATCTGGCAGGCTGCAAAGCCCACCCTTTGTTATCTGCGATGCTGCTGTAACATTTGATTCTGTAAGCAATACAAGAACCATTACCATTACTTACGACGGATCTGTATTGTGCCATGCAGGCTGGAAACGCACAGGCGTAGTGGTATTGTCTATGCCGCAGGGCGTGCAATGGAAAAATACCGGCGCTACTATTACGGCAACCTACCAGAATGTAAAGATCACGCGCATCATCGATAATAAAAGCATTACCATTAATGGTTCTCACAACCTTACCAATGTAAGCGGAGGACTGTTGTATAACTTATCGGCCCAGCAAACAATTACGCATACGCTTTCCAGTAATGGCATGTCTATTAAGTTTGATAACAACACAGAACGTACATGGCAGGTTGCCAGGAAGCATGTGTTTTCTTATAACAATGGAATTGTTGCTACCATCACAGGCAACCATACCGAAGGTAATAATACCGGCATTGCAGAATGGGGATTGAACAGGTTTGGAAATGCGTTCACTACTTCCATTACGCAGCCTTTGATCATTCGCCAGGATTGCAGCTTCCGCCTCACCGCAGGTGAAATAAAACATGAGGGCTTTGGCACAGCCACGGCAACGTTTGGATTGAATGCCTCGGGAAATCCAACCTCCTGCCCCGGCCTCGGCCTCTATTTCCTGAAGCTGTCGTGGACAGGACCTGGCGGCAATACATACAGCGTAATTCTTCCATATTGATTTAAGGCGTCTGCATGGTTATGTGTTAGCAGATTCCCTCCGGATGGGAGGCACAATCTTTGAACTTAGTGTGGGATGAACGTTTCCCAGCAACAAGGTTTTGTGCATGTCAAGGGAGCCCGTGAACATAACCTGAAAAATATCAGCCTGGAAATTCCCCGCGATGCACTGGTGGTGTTCACCGGCATTTCAGGATCGGGGAAATCATCGCTGGCCTTTGGAACATTGTATGCTGAAGCGCAAAGGCGCTACCTCGAGTCTGTGTCCCCGTATGCCCGGCGGCTTTTTCACCAGATGGCCATTCCCGAAGTAGATGAAATTGACGGCCTGCCTCCGGCAGTAGCCTTGCAGCAACAAAGGGGAGCGCCTACTACGCGCTCATCAGTTGGCAGCGTTACCACTTTGTCTAACCTGTTGCGCATGCTGTATTCAAGAGCCGGCGATTACCCAAAGCATCAACCGATCTTATATGCAGAATCGTTTTCACCTAACACTCCTCAGGGCGCCTGCCCGCGTTGTCATGGTCTTGGAAGCATTTACGATGTAACCGAGCAATCCATGGTGCCCGATGACACCCTCACCATACGGGAACGTGCCATCGCTGCATGGCCTACCGCATGGCATGGACAAAACCTGCGCGATATACTCACCACTTTAGGATACGATGTAGACATTCCCTGGAAAGAGCTTCCTAAAAAAGACAGGGATTGGATCTTGTTTACCGATGAACAGCCGGTGGTACCTGTTTACGCAGGCTTTACACACAAAGAAGTGAAGCGTGCGATCCGCGATAAAATGGAACCAAGTTATAAAGGCACTTTTACCAGTGCGCGGCGTCACGTGTTACAAACATTCGCTACTACCAAAAGCACCATGCTGAAAAAACGGGCTGAACAATACATGCTGGCCAGCGTGTGCCCGCTGTGCAAAGGAAAACGGTTGAGAAAAGAATCGCTTTCGATAAAATTTGCAGGGTACGATATTGCAGAGATCGGGGCATTGTCTATGGAACGTTTGTATGATTTGTTACTGCCATATTCCGGGATAGATAACAGGCATTCTTCAGACTCACAAAAAATGGTAGTGCAAAGAATTGCAGAAGATGTGACCACGCGATTAAAAGTGTTACTACGTTTAGGGCTTGGTTATCTCTCGCTGGAAAGAAGCACTCCTACCCTTTCGCCCGGTGAATTGCAGCGTCTTCGTTTAGCCACGCAGGTACGCGCCAATTTATTTGGCGTGGTATACGTGCTGGACGAGCCCTCTGCAGGACTTCACCCGGCAGACACAGAAGCATTGCTGGAAGCGCTCGACGCATTGAAAGCTGCGGGCAATTCGCTTTTTGTGGTGGAACATGATCTTGATGTGATCCGTCATGCAGACTGGATAGTTGATGTGGGCCCGGGTGCCGGCCAGCACGGCGGTCAAATCATTTACAGCGGGGAAATAAGCGGGCTTGCTGACAGGCAACATTCGATCACGAGAAAATATTTATTTAAAGAGAATTTATTTCCCGCATCTTCTCAACGAAAACCTGCAGGCTGGTTAAAACTAAAAAATGTTACGCGTAACAATCTTCACGGCCTGGATGCGGCTTTCCCATTGGGTGTTTTTACAACGGTAACGGGCGTATCGGGCTCCGGCAAGTCGAGCCTGGTGAGCCAGGCATTGATTGAATTGGTATCTGCACATCTTGGACAGGAAAGAATTCCTGAAGAAACCGGCATCTTCACAGAAACGGCTCCCGTTACCCTGAGCGGCAACGTTAGTGAAGGCCTGGAAACCATTACCCGCCTTGTGCAGGTGGATCAGAAGTCTATTGGCCGCACACCGCGTTCTAACCTCGCAACGTATACAGGTTTGTTTGATCATGTGAGAAAACTTTTTGCTGCTACAGATAAAGCGCGTAAGCGAAAATATGATGCGGGAAGATTTTCATTCAATATCGCCAAGGGCCGATGTCCTAATTGCGAAGGCGAAGGTTTTGTAATGGTGGAGCTGCTGTTCTTACCCAGTGTTTATTCTCCATGCCCGGTTTGCCATGGGAAAAGATACAACCCGCAAACGCTGGAGATAACCTATCACGATAAAAATATAGCGGATGTTCTGGCCATGACGGTTGATGCAGCGTATGATTTCTTTTCCGGCGATAACAGCATTTGTAAATCGCTGAAGGTTTTAAAAGAAGTAGGGTTGGGTTATCTGCGGCTGGGGCAACCTGCTACAGAACTATCAGGAGGAGAAGCACAACGCATTAAGCTGGCAACGGAACTGCAGCGGGTAGGCCGCGGCAATACATTGTATGTGCTTGATGAACCCACAACCGGCCTGCATCCTTTTGACACTGATAAATTGATATCGCAACTGCATGGACTTGTAAATGCAGGCAACACCGTGATAGTAGTGGAACACAATATGCGGGTTGCGGCAGGCAGCGACTGGATAATAGATATAGGGCCGGGAGCTGGTGAAAAAGGCGGTAACATTGTTGTTCAGGGAAGACCAGAGGAAGTGGCAGCTTATACAGCAAGCGTAACTGCCAGGTACCTCGGGCAATACCTCAAAAAAAGCTAATTACACAACTGATCATATGTTATTCCCAATTTCGTTTTGAAATACCGGCAGGATAATCTGAAATTCGGCTCCCTCTCCTTCCTGCCCGTGAGCGGTGATCAGTCCATTGTGTTTTTCAATAATTCTTTTTGCGATTGCTAATCCAATCCCGGTTCCCTCGTATTGGTCTTTAGAGTTGAGCCTCTCAAATAATGAAAATATATTCTGTACATATTTATCGTTGAAGCCAATTCCATTGTCGCGGATAGAGATCAGGCAGTAATCGCCATTCTGCTGTTCATCACTGCTGAACGCCTTTTCCTTAATGAGCTTTGAGCTGATCGAAATTAAAGGTGGAGTATCAGCCTTTGAAAATTTCAAAGCATTGCTGAGGATGTTCTGAAACACCTGCCTTATCTGTCCCCGGTTAACATCAATGCAAGGCATTTTACCGGCATCGATCTTTGCTCCTTTTTCTTTCAGGAGCAATTCAAAATCTTCTATGAGCTCACTAATAATTTCGTTGAGGTCAACACATTCTGAAACCTGGCTATCGGCCGAGAGCTTTGAATAGTTGAGTATGTCGATAATGAGTGTTTTCATCCGGGCAGATGAATCAATGATCCTCTGCAGGTATTTACGCGAATCGGCAGACAGCTCATCCTGGTTCTCGCTCATCAGATTGGAAAAGATCTGGATCTTCCGCAGCGGTTCCTGCAAGTCATGCGAGGCAATCGAAGCAAACTGCTGAAGATCGTGGTTGCTGATCTCTAACGCATGATTGGCTTGCTCCAGTTGAATATTGTTCTCTATCAATTGCTGCTGCGTTCTTTTCTACAAGGTAAGATCGGTAAGTATGATACTGAGCGATCTGCCTTCATCCAGCTCCAGCGTAGTAAGAGATAATTGTACAGGTGTTTGTCCTTCACCAGCTATAAGCCATACTTCGCATTTGCCATCAGCCTGCCAGCATTGTTCAATAATTTCCTTATATAATGTTTTGCTTTCACCTGCAATGAAGTTCTCAAAGGGCAAACCTATAACGTGCGACAATGGTTGTTGCACCATCCTTGCAAACTGTGAGTTAGAATAGAGAATAAGACCTTGCGCATTCAGCGTAACCGCTCCTTCCGTCATTTTTTCTATGAATACCCGGTAAGTCTGGTCTGCGCTTTTTAGTGTATACAACTGGTGCCCATCCTGGCCCTGCACTACCAGGGCATCCACCTGGCCTGTGCGGATAGCCTCGATGGTATCGTTGGCTTCATTCAATTGCAGGCGCAGCTCCTCGTTCTCCCTGAGCAGATCATCAATGTTTTTATATGTTGAGTTGTTGTTCACGCTGTAAGTCCAAGTGCTTTTAAAACTTTTCCTGTATCAGACATATCGCCAATGATCCTCTTCTGCGGAAGCGGATGTTTTTTGATCAGCATCGGCAATGCAATAAGCTGTTCCCTTTCCGCAATTTCCGGCTGCTGGTATACATCAATGATCTCCAGGTTATACCGCTCTTTCAGGTGCTCTTCGCATAGCTTTTTAATGTTTGTAAGCGCCCTGATTGAATTTGGTGTAACGCCTGTTATAAACAATTGAAGAACAAATTCATTGTTGTTTTTGTTAAGCTGTTGTTCATTACGCGATTGTTCTTCTCTTTTTTGCATTCTATTAGTTTAGCGCACGGATGTTTAAACCTACCAGCACTTTTTCTTCATTGGAAAGATCACCTATAATTTTACGGATGGGCACAGGTACTTTTCTTACCAATGTAGGTATGGCAAGTATCTGATCTCCGGCCGCTAATTGGGGATTCACCAGCAGATCGATCACTTCAATTTTGTATTCATCTTTTAAATGCTCTTCGCAATACTTCTTCAGATTGCTCAGCGCAGTTACAGATTTAGGAGTATTTCCTGCGATGTATAATCGCAGTTCCCATTTGAACTCTTTTTTAGCTGGTGCCTTTGTTCCTTTTGCCATTAACTGTATTTTTTGCATGCCTGTTTTCAATTAATTGTTTGCGGTTGTTTTCCATCACCTCTTTACGCAGATCATCTTCCACGTAAGATTTATTTAATTCGTCCTGAACAGATTCGAATTCTTCCTGTAAAGAAGCGATCTTGGCTTCCAGCACTTTTCTTTTCCGTTGGATCTCGAGGTCTTTGCGGCCTAAAGCATGGCTGCGCATAACCTGGCCCGTGGCTACTTCAAGCTGCTGTGCTTCCCTTGCCGAACCAATCAGCACACCATCGCTTCCCAGGTAAACGTCTACCAGGTCCAGGCCTTCATCGGTAATTACAAATTCCCTTACCTGGTTGGAGTGCTTCATGCCGCGTGATTTCATAATGTACATGCCGCGGTTGCGCTCGCCGTTCGATTCAATGTCTCTCACCAACAGCCATGCATCAACAAGAGAAGAAACACCTTCGTCTGTCTGCTCATTTACAATAGTGTTCAATGAAAGCGCGGTGAACATAACGGTTATCTGTTCGGACTGTACAAAATCAATCAGCCTGATGAGCATCGATTTTACTTCGCTTACCGATCCCACGGTGATTAAATTGGTTATGGGATCGAGGATAATAGCGCGGGGCTTAAATTTTTTTATATGCTTATGAATAGCCACAAGGTGCATTTCGAGACCGTTCAATGTAGGACGTGAGGCATGCATTTGCAACATTCCTTTATCTATATGCGTTTTAAGGTCGATGCCGATGGAGTGCATATTCCGAATGATCTGCTGCGGCGATTCTTCAAAAGCAAAATAGATACAGCGTTCTTTTCTGTTGCAGGTTTCGTTGGCAAATAAAGCCGCAAGGCTTGTTTTACCCGTGCCTGCAGTACCCGAAACCAAAATAGAGCTGCCGCGAAAAAAACCCTTTCCGCCAAGCATTTTATCCAATGCAGGAATGCCTGAAGAAACCCTTTGTGAAGAAACTTCGCTGTCGAGCAGCAATGAGGTAATAGGCAGAACGGATATTCCGTCTTCATCAATTAAAAAAGGATATTCATTGGTGCCATGCAAAGTACCGCGGTATTTAACCACACGCAGCAGCCTTGTGGATATCTGGTTCACCACCCGATGATCTAACAGTATTACACAATCGGAAACATATTCTTCCAATCCTTCCCGCGTGAGACTCCCCTGTCCCCTTTCACCTGTAATGATCGCAGTAACGCCTTTGTCTTTTAACCATCCAAATAAGCGCCTTAATTCAGCCCTCAATATGCCCTGGTTAGTGAGGCCCGAAAAAAGATTTTCTATTGTATCCAGTACCACCCTTTTGGCTCCGATGCTATCAATAGCATATCCCAGGCGAATGAACAGGCCATCGAGATCGTATTCGCCTGTTTCTTCAATTTCACTCTTCTCAATATGAACATGGTCGACTTTTACCAGTCCATCTTTTTGCAGCTTAGGCAGGTCAAAACCGAGAGATGCTACATTTGCTTCCAGTTCCTCCGTTTTTTCTTCGAAGGCCATGAACACCCCCGGCTCACCAAACTCCTGTGCACCCCGTACAATGAACTCTACTGCCATTAAAGTCTTGCCGCTGCCTGCATCACCGCATACGAGTGTGGGCCTGCCGGTAGGCAATCCTCCACCCGTTATTTCATCCAGGCCTTTGATCCCGGATGGGGTTTTGGGCAAGGCTTTTATTTTAAGCCTACTGTTTTTTGATTTTGGGGCCATATAAGAGGTTTTATAATAGTCTTAAAAGAGGACTAATAAAAACCTCTATACTCAAATTTTCAAGCCATCTCTAGGGGAGATTGAGGGGTAGCGGGCTGTAGTGTAGAGTTTTCCCCAACTCGGGGCGTTTCAGGAAAGCTTGTGTATTTAAAAATTACAATCAGAAGAAGGAGTCAACCCTTCTTTGTCATAGGCAAGTGTAGCTACCCAAACTCCTTTATTGTTTTTAGAATAAGTAACGATCCAGATGCTGTCGAAATCGTTCTTGCCCCAGGTAAGGTTAGGAGTTGTAACGCCCAGCGCTTTTGCAATACCGGGAATATTACCATGCTCCCAAA
>JBAVMD010000391.1:0-4730 GCA_049689695.1 Chitinophagaceae bacterium
GTTATATACTTACCATCAGGTGTCTTACCCTAAAATAGCTATACAGTCTCAAATCAGATTACCTCCCAACCACAGAAAGCGTCAAAAAGCGCGAATGCGTCAAAAAGCGGACCGGAAGGGACTTTTAGATATTGTGCGTTAACATTTTCTCCAATAAAGCAATCTTCTCATCTTTTTCTTTTAGCAAGAGCTCATGTAACCTCTTATTCTCGTCTAAAGCCTCCATCCACTTATCAACCGGATTAATATTGAAGCTTGGATTATAATTAATACCATTCAAAATAGAGCTATCATTGAAAGTATTCGATATGATGTTCACAGCTTGCTCTTCGTCAAAATGCTTAATTGCATCTGCGGGTACTTTCAGGGCTTTTGCAACCTGGTCTAAAACCTCCTGTTCAATAACTTCCTTCTGCTCCAGCAACGATATCTTCCTTTGGTTCCAATCATCACCTAACTCCAAAGCCAGGCCTTCCTGCTTAACTCCAAGCATTTCCCTAAACCGTTTTACATTCCTGCCCTGGTGAATAGTTTTGCTCATAGATGATGTTATTAAACAAATATATAAAAAAAGAACCCGGTAATTTACCGGTGTGAACGCGTAACGTATCCGTTTAAAACAGGTTGCCTTTACCACTTGATGATAGCTCCCCGCCAATATGTCAACCCGCAATAAAAGCGCGACGAAGGAGCGACCCAGGGATGAGCCACCGGTGAGCCATCGTCAGTTTGTCACTACCGGTATTACACCGTGATCTATCAAACATTTACAGTGATCCTGGAAATAAGCATTTTGGTAACGTGAAGAATTCATCAAACGAAAAAACCCGCCAACTAAATTTGATGGGCTTTAATTTTTTAAAGCTTGTCGCCTTCCCAACCCCTGCGGACATTGTTCGCCGAAGGCCACCGGCATAACAACAAGCCTGCTATTAAAAGCAAAGCCCACCTACTCTAAAGCTTCGGTGGGCTAAGGCGGTGAGGGCGGGATTCGAACCCGCGGTACAGTTTAACCCGTACGGCAGTTTAGCAAACTACTGATTTCAGCCACTCATCCACCTCACCCTGGCTGAATTCTTCGGACTATCAAAGCCGAAGGGCGGCAAAAATAACATGAATCGGGGGAAGAGCAAAAAGAATTAAGAGAAGATTTTGAATTGGGAAACTTAGCATTTTACCAACCCCTAACGATCCTGAAGCCGTCAAATGCCTTTATTTCCATATCCTCTACGATTACTTGTTCCACCTGCGCTTTGGGCGGACCAAGCCTGCACCAGGTAATCAGCAACTCCACCTTGTCTTCAGGGCCACAAGCGACGGCCTGTACGCTTCCATCACGCAGGTTCCTTACCTCGCCTTTCAGGCCAAGCTCTTCCGCTTTATCCCTGGCGCTGGCGCGGAAGAAAACACCCTGTACGAGGCCTTTTATAGTTATTTGTTTGCAGATCATATTTGAGCGGGTTTCACGCTAGGACGCAAAGTTCCGCGAAGGCGCAAAGATAAAATCATAGGAAAGAGGAAAGCACAGATTATTATCGAGAGGTTTATTTCACCATAAGTTTATCAGAAGCAAGTAATTCGCCACTTGCATTAATTACCCGCACGTAATACCTTCCCTGTTTCAGTGCAAGCGCTTTGTTCTCTTTGCCAATAAGCAGAAACTGATCTGCTGGAATTGTATTAACCGGCTGGCCTTCTTCAAATGCCTGTACCAACCGAAGGCTGTCGCCCTTTTGCAGTTTATCGGTAAGTGGTACGGCTTTTCTCTTCAAAGTTGTAAACAGCCAGTCAGGCCTTCCCTGTACCAACTTTACCCTCGGGAAAAAAACATAGGCATCAAAAACCGAACTGCCGATGTATTTGCTGGTAGCGCTGTTGCGAAATATAACCGGCTCATTCACCATGTTGTTTGCCGTGGCAAAGCGGTAGAGCGGCTCTTCTTCCTCCCGCGAATTACGCTCTGTCATAGGAGGAGTATAAATAGTGAAGGGATCAACACCCGTAAGCTTCTTCAGATTATAAGCCATGGGTTGCCAGCCGTCAGACGTAATATCCTCCGCCGCATGCCCGCGGCCGCCAATCACAAACACCTTTGCATTGCTGTCTTTTGCAAACACACGGTTGTAGATGTATTCAGCCTGGCGAATATCTCTCAGGGAAGGTTCGGTATCTGAATGCTCGGTATTATCATAGTCAATTAATTTAAAGCCCAGCCTCAACGCAAAATTTACTGCAGACGCATAAACAGGGTCGTGCGTGTAAAGGCCTGCATTGTAATCAACGTATTGCATGGAGGTATCGCGCAACTGCGCACGAAATGCTTCCGCCGCCAGGTAACGGTAACCCAACTTCCAAAGCTCTGCCAGCGTTGCTTCAAATAAAGATCTTGTTTGCGATAAATGATGCTCTTCGCCCCAGATCACAATCCGGGTTTTGCCTGCCTCTTCCTTTATTACCTCAATTGCAGGCACCGGCGTGTACTCCTTGCTTATAGTTGAATCGCCATAGAACGGACGTTTTTTATTAATGAGCGTCATGGCGTCAGGCCCGGCATTTGGAACTCCTAAAAACTCTGCGAACATCAACCGTATTTCAGGATAAATGCGGGAAAATGGCTTCGATTGCAAATATTCCTTCTCCTTAGCAAGAAGAGCAGCATAAGGAGCCAACGGATTGCCGGCAAGCCGCTTTTGCTTTTCAATTAAAATGGGCATCGGGAGTTGTTCGGCATTATCCAAAGTTTGAGCATGTACGCAAACCGTATGCAGATTATAGAACAGGGCTATGAATAAAGCCCGGGTAAGAATTATTTTCATGACAGATTATTTTTACGGCGCTAATATACGATGAATTTCGTATTACAATTACGCCGTTTATCCAATTCGTAAACGGCGCAATAAAAAAAGCCCCGCATTTGCGAGGCTCTTTTAAATTTCTTTTGACGGAGGGTTTGTTACATAGCTGCAAGCTGCACTTTCTGCTGCAGCTCCATTACATTATCTCTGAAAAGACCATCGGTATCCATCAGGTCTTTAACGGTCTGGCAAGAGTGGATCACGGTAGTATGGTCGCGGCCACCAAAATGCTCACCTATTGTTTTCAATGAGTTCTTTGTAAATGCTTTAGCAAGGTACATAGTGATCTGCCTGGCCTGCACGATCTCGCGCTTGCGCGTTTTCTGCAATAGCTTATCGTAGGGCACATCGAAGTACTCGCAAACCATCTTCTGGATGGTCTCGATAGTTATCTCTTTACTGCTGGTCTTCACAAAATTACGTAACACTTTTTTCGCTAGATCAAGGTCTATTTCCCTCTTATTCAGCGAAGATTGTGCCAACAAAGAGATCAAAGCGCCTTCCAGCTCCCTTACATTGCTATTAATATTATATGCAAGGTATTTGATCACTTCCCTGGGCATCTCTACACCATCGTTCTTCATCTTGCGCTCCAGTATTTCTATACGGGTTTCGTAATCCGGAATGGAAAGGTCTGCGCTCAATCCCCAGCGGAACCTGCTCAGCAAACGCTCCTGAACGCCTTCGAGGTCTTTAGGCGATTTGTCAGAAGTTAATACCAGTTGCTTGCCGCTCTGGTGCAGGTGATTAAAGATGGCGAAGAAAGCGTCCTGCGATTTCTCTGCGCGATTGAAGAACTGCACATCGTCAATGATCAGTATGTCTACCAGTTGGTAGAAATGGATGAAGTCGTTGATGGCATTGTTACGGCTGTGGTCCTGGAATTGGTTGATGAATTTTTCTGAGCTCACGTACAGCACTACTTTGTTCGGGAACATGCGCTTGGTCTCGTTACCGATACTTTGCGCCAGATGCGTTTTGCCCAATCCAACACCACCATAAATTACCAGGGGGTTAAAAGAATTGGCTCCCGGCTTCTCAGCCACTGTTCTGCCTGCCCTTCTCGCAACCCGATTGCAATCTCCTTCGATGAATGACTCAAATGTATAATGAATATTCAGCTGCGAATCGATCTGCATCTTTTTCAATCCTGGAATTACAAAAGGATTCTTTACCGGGTTGTGTATGATGAGCGGGAAATCCATTTCATTATTGGAAAAAGATTTGTATCCATGTGCTGGTACATCCATTGTAAGAGGCTTGTTGTTTTGATTGCCGCTGTCAACCATTATCCGGTATTCCAGCCGCGCTTCTTTTCCAAGCACTCTCCGCAAAGTCTTTGCCAATAAATTTACGTAATGTTCTTCAAGATACTCGTAAAAGAATTGGCTGGGTACCTGGATCACTAAAACGTTTCCTTTTAACTCCACAGGTTTTATCGGTTCGAACCAGGTTTTAAAGTGCTGCCATTCTACAATGTCTTTAATTACATCTAAACATTCATTCCAGACCTTATCAAATGTTTTGCCCATTAGTCTATAAACAATTTATCAAATGAATTCTTAGAATAGGTTGTGAAATTTTCTCAGTTACAGCAGCTGAAAAAATTGTGTGGGGGGACGAATATCAAGAGATTTTTTATCAAAAAAAAATTTTTATTCACTTGCTTTTTTCTCAATAATTATAGTTTGCGATCCTGCCAAATTTTTTCTGTTTTGTTTGGAAAAATTAAAGTCTAAACGTCCAAGAATAATTCCGGCCCAACCAACCTGATTTACAATTACATCTTTCCCGATTTTGTTTTTGAAAGCTTCTGGTTTGTCCATGAAAGTATGCGTGTGCCCTCCTATGATCAGATCGATATTCTCTGATTCT
>JBAVMD010000392.1:0-17273 GCA_049689695.1 Chitinophagaceae bacterium
TTCCAGCTGAATGCACAGCAACTGGAACAGAAAAATTTTGTGCAATACACTACTGCCAATGGTCTTTCTCATAATAGTATTACCGGCATTGCCCAGGATTCCGCAGGTTATATCTGGCTTACAACTCCCGCAGGGCTCAATAGATTTAACGGGCATCAGTTTGTTCAATACCATAGTAATGCCGATAGCCTCTCACTCGCTTCCGAGACTTTAGCAGGCCTCACATGGCTCGGCAAAAGCAAGCTGGGTATTTATACCTCGGGGCTGCATATTGTTAATACAGCAACCGCTGAAGCTTACAACCTGTTTGTGCCTTATCACCGCCAGCAGCTGCAGTATAAATTCAATATGATGGAGCGTGCAATGGGAGATGAAAAAGGGAATACATATGTGCTTGGGCGTTCAGGCTTTTATCATTTCGATAAAGACGATAAACTTGTTTCCCGTTTCGATTATTACACCGAAGCACAAGTGCCCGTTGCGCATTTTTTCTTTGGAAGGGAATTGTTGCAGCTCGATCAAAAACGTTTGCTCATTGTTTCAATAGCGGGCTTATACCTGTACGATAAAGAAACAAAGGTTACCCGGAAAATGGTTGCCGGTGATTACCCGCTGCTTGATGAATTTCTCAATTACCCGGACACCCCATATATATTTATCCAGCACAAACCAGGTAATATTTTTATTTTAAGATCTCTCAAGGACAGCCTTACCTATATTAATATAGCGCAGAACAGGAAGGTTGTTTCAAAACTGCCTTTTTCTCCTATAAGAACTGAGCTGCATTACCGGTCAAGGCTTTTAAGCGTGAACGATTCAACACTGTACATCACAGGCCATAATTCAGGGCTCTTCAAAATGCGTTTTTCTCCAGGGACCGGAAAGGTAGAGCTGTGCGTTGAAAAATACTTTTCATCTTATCAATGCAATGCATTGTTCAAAGACAGGAACAACAACCTGTGGATCGGTACAAACAAAGGATTGTTCCGGCAAGACGAAGGTCGCTCACAGGTAGAAGTAGCTCTTTTGCCATCTTTCCTGAAAGATTCATTTCCCAACATCGCAATGAATAGGGTATATGTTGACGGCAACCGGCTCTATGCGGGTACGCGCAGCATGGGCAACCTGTTGGTGTACGACAAAAGTAAAATGCAATTGTTGCGCACAATGACCTTCGACAGGCATAAGAAAAAGTCGGGTCATTCTTTTAATATTCTTTGTATCGTGGAAGCTGATGCTGACCATTTGTTACTGGGAACGGATGGCTGGCCTTTATTAATTAATAAAGAGGGAACGAGAGACACTCCAATGCGCCCGCCTTACTGGAACGATGAACACGATTGGTGCGGAGAGATGTTCAAAGACAGCAAAGGGAACATCTGGATCAGTGCGGGATTGGTTTCTTATTATGATACACGGCAGAAGACGTTTTCATTCATACTTCCAAAAATTCAGGCTACAAGCCAGATACAGATTCCTGAAGTAATAAGGGAAGACAGTTCTGGTAATATATGGATGGTGGGCCATGGTTTAAGCAGGTATAATACTTCACTTCAGCTTTTTGACCGGCGCATAGACTCTTTCCCTTTTCTTAAGATGCCGGATATGCAGGTGAGTGCAATGGTAATTGATAAAGTACGTAACAATATCTGGTTCAACAGTAAGAACAATGGATTGATCTGTTATAATATCGGTAATGGCAGTTTCAGATTTTTTACTACTGCGGATGGCTTGCCCGAAAACAGCGTGGCAGCTCTTACTATAGCAGGCAATCAATTATGGATAGCCTGTTATTCAGGGCTTGCCTGTATGGACCTTAAAACTTCGCGCATTACAGGCTTTGGAAAAGAAGACGGCTTTCCTGATATGCCTATCCTCAACAGAACGAATTTTTTCTATGATAGCGCTGCGCACCAACTTTACATCAGCTTCGCGTACGCGGTAACAAGGTTTAATCCTGATAAATTACTGCGGCAAAAAATGCAACCGCAGGTGTTCATTGAAAATTTAACGTTTGGCGATCAGAAACCGGTTTTCCTTCCCGCAAATACTATAACTACTTCATGGAAAAGCAACCAGGTGAGCATTACCATCGGGGCTATTAATTTTTCTGATGCTGCTGCCCAGAACTTTGCTTACCGCATTATTACAGATTCAACAACGCCTTGGACAAAGCTGGGCAATCAGCCTTCGTTCAGCATTTCCAGCCTTTCTCCCGGTAAGCACCGCATCCAGGTAAAAACATATTCTGTTACCAACCGCTGGCCCGAACAGGTAAAAGAGCTTACGCTTATTGTAACGCCGCCGATATGGCTGGAGAACTGGTTTCTTTTTGTAGTGTGCGGCCTGTTGCTTATTTCGATTTATTTATACATCCAGTGGCGCATTGGCATTGCACGAAAAAAGGAAATGGAAAAAACACAGATCGAAAAATTAAAGGCCGATGATTATAAGAACCAGTTTGAGCTGGAGCAGATCAGCAATTATTTTTCTTCTTCACTTACCGGCAAAAAAACCGAAGAGGTGCTGTGGGATGTGGCGGGCAACCTGATAGGCCGCATGAATTATGAGGATTGTGTTATCTATCTATGGAATGAGAATAAAACACGGATGATTCAAAAAGCTGCCTATGGTCCCAAAGGAAAGCCAGAAGCCATTCTTGAGCATGTATTTGAGGTGGAACCGGGCCAAGGCATAGTTGGGCATGTTGTTCAAACACGGCAGCCTATATTGGTAAATGATACAAGAAAAGACAGCCGTTATCGCGTGGATGATAAATTCCGCCTGAGTGAAATAACAGTTCCGATTATTCATAACGATGAATTGTTAGGCGTGATTGACCTGGAACATAGCCTGCCTGATTATTTCAGTGAAAGAGATGTGAAGATACTCACCACTATCGCAACTCTTATCGGCAACAAGCTTAAGCAGATAGAATCTGAGCAATCGCTCGAAGCGAAGCAGAGAGAGCTTGCAGGTATCAATGAGCAACTCGCCGAAGCGCGTCTTTCAGCACTGCAGGCGCAGATGAACCCCCATTTTGTTTTCAATGCGCTCAACAGCATCAAACGCATGATACTGGACGGCGATAATGAAAAAGCTTCACGGTACCTGAGCAAGTTTGCTTTGATGATACGCATGACGCTGGAGCATTCAAAAGAATTGTTTGTAACGCTGGATGAGAATATTGAATACCTGAAAGCATACCTGGATATGGAGAAGCTGCGGTTCGACGATTCTTTTACCTACAGCATTTCTGCTGACGACAACCTGGATACTTCTGACACAGTGCTTCCTTCTATGATGATTCAACCGCTGGTAGAAAATGCCATCTGGCACGGGCTGATGCAGGCCGGTGATAATAAGAAGATAACGGTTGTTTTCAGCCAGAACCAGAATAAGATCGTTTGCACAGTGGAAGACAACGGCATCGGCATTCGTAAAGCTGAAGTGCTGAAACAGAAACAGCGGCCGCTGCATCGCTCTGTTGGACTGGAGAACCTGCAGAAGCGCATTAAGATCATGAATGAAAAATACAACACAGCCTGCAGCCTGGGTATTATCGATTTAAAAGATACAGACATCAATAAAACCGGCACGCGGGTAGTGCTCCAGTTTAATTTAATGAACGCATAAACTTATTGTATGAAAGCAATCCTGGTAGATGACGAACCAGATGGTATACGCACCTTAAAAAAAATGCTGGAAAGGCACTGCCCGCAGGTGGAAGTGGCAGCAGTATGTTCCAGTGCTGCTATTGCAAAAACCCAGATCACTGCAATTAAGCCGGATGTGGTTTTTTTAGACATCCAAATGCCGGGTCAAACAGGGCTTGAGCTGCTAACAGAAATTTCTCCCAAAGATTTTGAAGTGGTATTTGTTACAGCATATAATGAGTATATGCTGCAGGCGCTTCAATACAGCGCGGCTGATTATTTATTGAAGCCCGTAGATGAAGACCGCTTGATAGAAGCTGTAGAAAGGGTTGAAAAAAGACTTGCAGAGGGAAAGAAAGACGAGCGTACAAATGCACTGCTTCATAACCTGGGCAAAACAGGGAGTCCGGCTGATATGCGCTTGTGCCTGCCAACCATGAAGGGCTTTATGGTACTGAAGCTGGAAGAAATTATTTATTGTGAAGCGGAAAGAAGCTACACGGTATTTCATCTTGAAGGCAACAAGACCATTACCGTTTCAAAACCATTGCTTGAATACGATCAGCTGCTGAAAGACACTTCCTTCCTTCGCATTCATAAATCTTTTCTGGTGAATCTTTATCATGTAAAGGAATACCAGAGAGGGGAAGGGGGAGTCGTAATCATGAGCAACAATGCCGAAATAGAAGTAAGCCGCAGAAAAAAAGATGAATTTTTAACGCGGGTCAAAGAAGCCTTCAGGGGATGAGGACTAACGTAAGGTACAAGGGACAAGGAACAAGGCACAAGAGTTCTCCTTGTCCCTTGTATCTTGTGCCTTTAATTAATTCCCGCCAGCTCCAGACTTTTCTTCTTCAATTTTCTTATTTCCACATCTTCAATAATAGCATCCGGAAGTAGTATAAGAGAAGTATCGTTCTTTTTCCACCAATCCGTTTCTTTCAACACATTAAAATGCAATACGCCAACCAGGTATTTTCTTGTTTCGTTGGCATGCCATTCTTCTATCCATTCAAACTCTTCGCGGGGAATATGGCTCCAGTCTTCGAAGCTAACGTATACGCGCAGGTACAGATCATCACTAAGCTCATGCGGTTGGTGGTGATATAACTTTTTATATTCATACCGGTAATCATACCGCAGTGCGGAAATATCGCTCAGCACAGCAGACGCAGTAGGAAAACTGCCCGCGCCCTTGCCGTAAAAGAATTGCTTATCGGCAAACCCGCTTTCTATCACTACGCCATTGAACTCATTTTTTACAAAAGCCAGGTGATCATCCTGTGTAACAAACTGCGGCAGTACAAACGCAGCCACCTTGCCGTTCTGCAGCTTCTTTGCCTGCGCTACGAGCCGCACCTGGAAATTCTTTTCCTTTCCTACCAGCGCATCTTCCTTGTGCAGGTTCTGTATGCCATTGAAAAGAATGTTATCAGGATGTTCAACAATGCCGTACGCGTGGGCAAGCAGCAATGTCCATTTATTCACTGCATCATAACCTTCCACATCCAAAGTAGGATCGCTTTCCGCAAACCCCAGTTGCTGCGCAAGCACCAATGCCTGTTTAAACTCCAGCTTGTCTTCGAACATCCTGGTTAAAATAAAATTGGTTGAGCCGTTCACGATCGCCCTGATGGAATGCAGCAGATCGTTATCATAATATTCTTCCAGGTTACGTATTACAGGAATGGAAGCACAGGCCGAAGATTCGTATAGGAAGGGCTGACCGGTTGATTCCTGCAACGACAGCAGTTCGGGCAAATTTTCCGCGATCATTTTTTTACTTGCGCTCACAACAGCTTTGCCATTGCGAAGCGAACGCGAAACGATCTCGAAAGCTGCATCAGTTTCATTGATCACCTCAACGATCACATTGATCTCCGGATCGTTGAGCAAAGCATCGTGGTCTGTTGTAAATAATTCCGCAGGCGCATTTCTTTTTTTAGAGGCATCTTTTATACATACGCTTTTGATAGTGGCTTTCAGCGAGGGCGTTTGCTGCAGCACTTTGTACAATCCTTCGCCAACAACTCCAAAACCAAAAAGCCCGATAGTAAGTTCCTTGTGATAGCTCATTTTGTGATAAGGTTTAAGCAATTTTCAATACTGGTTTATTAACAACGGCCAATGCCTGTTCGATGTCTCTTACAAGATCATGCGCGTCTTCCAATCCAACGCTCAGGCGGATTAAACTGTCGTTCACGCCGGCAGCGCGACGCTTATCCGCGGGAATGGTCTTGTGCGTCATGCTTGCAGGGTGCGACACCAGGCTTTTTATACCGCCCAGGCTTTCTGCTAGCTTGAACAATTTTGTTGAGGTAACAAATTCAGTAGCCGCTTCAGCGGTATCGTCTTTTAAGCTAAAGGAAACGATACCGCCAAAGCCTGTTGACTGCCTTGCGGCTACTTCGTGGTTTATATGGTTTTTCAATCCCGGGTAATAAACTTTATCAACTGCCGGATGGTCCAGCAGGAATTCTGCAATTTCCTGTGCGTTCAAACAATGTTGCTTTATGCGCAGGTGCAATGTTTCGATGCCGCGGATAACCAGCCAGCTGTCGAATGGGCTGAGGATGGCCCCGCATGCATTCTGCAGGAATTTAACCTGGTCGCCCAGCTCTTTGTCTTTTGCCACAACAATGCCTGCAATGAGGTCGCTATGCCCGCCCAGGTATTTGGTAGCGCTGTGTATCACAAGATCAGCTCCCAGTAAAAGAGGTTGTTGTAAGGCGGGTGAAGCAAAAGTATTATCCACGCAAAGCAAACATTTGTTCGCCTTTGCGATTTTTGCGATGGCCTGTATGTCTGAAATTTTCAACGTTGGATTGGTTGGCGTTTCCAGCCATATGAGTTTTGTTTTCGGCGTGATGGCGTTGAATACATTTTCTATGCTGGAAGTATCCACGTAATTCACTGTAATGCCGAACTTCTGGTATACCTGTGTAAACAGCCTGAATGCGCCGCCGTAAATATCGTCTACCGCAACGATCTCATCACCGCTCTGCAACAGCTTCACCACTGCATCAATTGCAGCAAGCCCGCTTCCGAAAGCAATGCCCGTAGTTCCGCCTTCTAGCTGCGCCACGAGATTTTCAAGTGCAAACCTTGTAGGGTTTCCCGTGCGTGCATAATCAAATCCTTTATTAACGCCGGGTGCGTCCTGTACGAAGGTGGAGGTCTGGTAAATGGGAACACTGATGGCTCCTGTTAATTCATCAACGGGGATGGAGTGGATCAACTGTGTGGCTGTGCTCATTGTTTTGCTTTTTAGTGCCGGGCAGATGCCGGGCGTGAATCAATCTTTGTTAAACATGCCACATCACTTAGCAGAAAGTACCGCGATACTCAGTATCGGCGACTGGAAATAAAAAAGCCCATCTGTAAGTCAGACGGGCTTGAGTATCTTGATGAAGATTGATCAAAAGCTTTGGATCTGACTTATCTGTCACGCCTTTCCGACGTGATGGAGTTGGCACCTTATCACGCGCGCAAACGCGAGACAGGTTGTCAAGGCTTCATTGGGCCATATCCCTCAGCCTTTCTTGATAAGTGATGTTAAGAACTGGCACAAAGATATACGGGATTTATAATCACAGAAAATTTTTTTTTGAGAAAGAGAAGAGCACGGATTGAAAGAAGGATTATGGGATTGCATGGATATAGAAAAAAATCCGTGTAATCCGTGCAATCCTCTTTCAATCCGTGATTATTATATTCGAGTCAGCGAAGCTGACTCATGAATTGATCCTCAGCGTATTAGATAATCAGCTAATTAACTAATCCCTAATCCGCCAATCCCTAACTTTGTACACTTTTTTATGGCAAACAAGACTAAGAAAACGAATGGGGTAGAGGCTGCGCCGGTAGTGGAAAGCATCGAGGTTTATGGCGCAAGGGTTCACAATCTGAAGAACATTGACATCAATATTCCCAAGAACCAGCTGGTCGTGATCACCGGCATCAGCGGCAGCGGTAAATCATCGCTTGCCTTCGATACTATTTATGCTGAAGGGCAGCGCCGTTACATGGAAACGTTTGGCGCGTATGCAAGGCAATTCGTGGGAGAAATGGAGCGTCCTGATGTTGACAAGATCACCGGGCTTTCTCCCGTGATCTCTATCGAACAAAAGACCACCAATAAAAATCCGCGCTCCACAGTAGGCACCGTTACCGAAGTGTACGACTTCCTGCGATTGCTGTTTGCACGCATCGGCGAAGCATACAGCTACAATACCGGCAAAAAGATGGTGAAGTGGAGCGAAGAAGAAATAGTAGAGAATATCTTTCAACGCTTCCCGGGCAAAAAGATCACTTTACTGGCGCCCATCATTCGCGGACGTAAAGGACATTACCGCGAACTGTTTGAAGAGATCCGCAAAAAAGGTTTTCTGAAAGTAAGAGTTGACGGAGAGATCAAAGACCTGGCTCCTAAAATGCAGGTTGACCGCTACAAGATCCACGATATTGAAGTGGTGATCGACCGGCTTGCCGTTACGCCTGAAATGCGCGTGCGCGTGAGTCAAAGCCTGCAGCAATCCATGAAGATGGGTAAGGACCTGCTGTTTGTGCTGGTGCATGAAGACGAAAAAGGAGGGTTGAAAAATCTGCTTTCCTTAAAAAAGAAAGCGCCTGAAGTGCTGGTGCAATACAGCAAGCAACTCATGTGCGAAGATACCGGCATCAGTTACGAAGAGCCATCGCCCAATTCTTTTTCATTCAACTCACCCTACGGTTATTGCCCGGTATGCAAAGGCCTTGGCACCGTTTACCAGGTTAGCCTGGAAGCGGTGATGCCTGACATGGACCTCAGCATCAACGAAGGCGGTATTGCACCTTTAGGTGAAGAGCGCGAAGCTTATGTTTTCAAGCAGGTGCAGCAATTAGCAAGAAAGAAAAAAATAAGTCTCGATAAGCCCCTGAAAGAACTATCGCAAAAATCCATCAACATCCTGTTGTATGGAAACGAAGAAGGCGATACAAATACAGAGATCGACTTTGATACGGCTTCTAACGGCAATATTTATGCAACGGAATTTGAAGGCATCGTGAATCAATTGCGTCGCTGGTTTGCGAGCACTTCCAGCGAAGCCATTCAGCAATGGGCTGAAGATTTCATGGAACTGAAGCCTTGTGAAGAATGTGGAGGCGCCAGGCTGCGCAAAGAAAGCCTTTGGTTCAGAGTTGATGAGAAAAATATTTCGGCGCTTTGCGATATGAATCTGGACAAGCTGGTGAAATGGTTCATCGGTATTGAACCAAGACTAAGTAATAAGCAGAACGTGATCGCAAAAGATATTTTGAAAGAGATAAGAGAGCGATTGCAATTCCTGTTAGATGTTGGCCTCACTTACCTTACGTTGAATCGTCCCTCAAGAACATTGAGCGGAGGTGAATCGCAACGCATTCGTCTTGCAACGCAGATCGGATCGCAACTGCAGGGCATCACTTATATTCTTGATGAACCGAGCATAGGATTGCATCAGCGCGATAACCATCAGCTCATTGAAGCATTGAAGAACCTGCGCAATATTGGCAACAGCGTTCTGGTGGTGGAACACGATAAAGACATCATGATGGCTGCCGATTACCTGGTAGACATCGGTCCTAAAGCTGGTTTTCATGGTGGCAGAATTGTAGCCGAAGGAAAGCCGCAGCAATTGTTGAAACTGGATACGCTTACTTCTAATTACCTCAACGGGCATCTTAAAATTGAAGTGCCTGCTGAAAGAAGAAGAGGCAATGGAAAAACGCTCGAGCTGAAAGGCGTTACAGGTAACAACCTGAAAAACGTTTCGGTGAAATTTCCTTTGGGAATGTTCACGGTAGTAAGTGGAGTGAGCGGCAGCGGTAAGTCAACGCTCATCAATGAAACACTTTACCCGATACTCAGCAAACATTGCTATGATTCAAGATTCAACGCGCTGCCTTATAAAAGCGTGAAGGGACTGGAACACATAGATAAAGTGATAGAGATTGATCAGAGCCCGATAGGGCGTACACCCAGGAGCAACCCTGCTACGTACTGCGGCTTCTTTACAGAGATCAGGCAGCTGTATGCAAGCGTGCCTGAGGCAAAGATCAGGGGATATAATACAGGACGTTTTTCTTTTAATGTAAAAACCGGCAGGTGCAATGTGTGCGAAGGCGCGGGCATGCGTGTGATTGAAATGAATTTTTTGCCGGATGTATATGTGCATTGTGAAAAATGCCAGGGCAAACGCTACAACAGAGAAACGCTGGAGATACGTTACAAAGGAAAATCCATCAGTGATGTTTTGGAGATGACGGTTGAAGAAGCGGTTGAATTTTTCCAGAACATTCCATACCTGCACAGGAAGATAAAAGTGCTGGATGATGTAGGACTTGGGTACATCACTTTAGGGCAAAGCGCTGTAACGCTCAGCGGGGGAGAAGCGCAACGCGTGAAACTGGCTACAGAACTTGCAAAGAAAGATACAGGCAAAACTTTTTACATACTGGATGAACCTACCACCGGACTTCATTTTGAAGATATACAGCATTTGCTTGCGGTATTGAATAAGCTGGTTGACAGGGGGAATACTGTGTTAGTGATAGAGCACAACATGGATGTGATAAAGGTTGCAGATCACATTATTGACCTGGGCCCTGAAGGCGGAGATGGCGGTGGAGAGATTTTATTTGAAGGAAGACCGGAAGAAATGAAAGGGCATAAGATAAGCCATACTGCTAAGTTTCTTGAGCAGGAGTTGCTAAACTAAGGCACAAGAAACAAGGCACAAGAAAAACCCCGCCAAAAGCGGGGCTAAAAAACTACATGAAACAAACTATGTATACATCCCAATAAGCTAAGGCAGGGAACTTAAATAAAATCATTGCAAAGGGTACATATTAAGATAGGGAACGGATCAGGCTTATCTTAACCGGGATATTGCGATTTTACCAATTTCCCCACCGCTTATTGGATAGAACTTAAAAGCTTATCGTATTAGTACCTGTCCATTCTCAATGCGTTCATCATCACTGAAAACTTCAAACAGGTAATTTCCTTTCACGATGTTCGTCAATACAGTTGTCTCCTTGTTACGGATCTGGATTTGCTTTGACAGCTTTCCTTCCATATCGAAGAGGAACAATTGATACACCTTGCCGGGCTCACCGCTTGCTGAGAAAAAGAGAACTTTGTTGTCAGCATTCGGGTATAACCTGATCTTGTGTTTTTTACTGCTTTGTGTTTTGCTGATAAGTATTGTATCGCGTATGCCGCGCAGCAACATCGGAGTTTGCTTTGCATACGTTGAACCATGTGCGCCCAACAATATTATTGTGGCAACGGAGCATGAAACAATAAGCAATTTTCGCAAGGGTACAATTGTTTTCATAGCATCTGATAGATTAGATCAGATAAAAAAAATAGGGTACGGATCAACAAAAACTTTACTTAGAAACGCATTACAGGGCAACGCGTTGAATTTCTCCACATACGGTCTCCACCTCCCAAACGAATGGCGAGCTTGAAACCTGCAGAGTAATACGCGTCGTTATTTTCTTTTGTGCCTCGTTTATCGCCAGGGCCAAAGCCACTGCCGGATCCAAGACCGTTTGTACGTAACGGGCTCTTATTATAGATCCTGTCAGCTATTGCAGCCTGGGATGAAGGCAAATAGTTATTGAAAAGATTGGGATCGATGAACTCAGTACTTACATCATCAATGTAATCGGTGAATGTGGTACGGTGCACGATCTCGAACGAAAGATTTACGTTCTCGCTGAGAAAGTATTTTATACCAAAGCCAAACGGTACATTCAGTTGTGTAAGCTTGTATGGCTGGCGATCAGGATACTCTGTAAAGCCCTGTCCTTCCGTTTTCAAAGGTTGCAGTTTTACCCACTCATTGGTAGCAGGGTCCTGTCCTTTTGGATTGAAACGAAATGCGCCAACGCCGCCCACAACATAAGGACGTATCTTATGATATACATCAGTAGGATCGCTTTCAAAGAAAACTGTAGGATATATTTCAGCCATAACAGTTGCTTCGAGGAGGCTTGATTTGAAGTTGAGGTTTCTGAGCCTTCTGGCTTCTTCCAGTCCGCCTTTTCCTTTGATGATAGCATCATCGCCGGTCAAACGGCCATAGTTAAGCGACATACGTGCGCCTATCCAGTCTGCGGGATGCACTGCCATAAAGCCACCGATGATAAACCTTGTCTGGGATATATTATTATCCTTCAGAAAAGTTGCTCCTTTGCCTGTATTACCTCCAAGGTCTCCAAGGAAGTTGGAAGGCGCGATGGTGAAACCCGCTTCCCAGTATGTTCCGGCTGAAAGTTGAGCGAAAGAAGAGCAGTAAAAAAGAGAAGCACACAGCAGAAACACTGAACACTTCCCCCGAAAGGAGTGTAAGGTTTGTTTCATGAATATTGGTTTTTGTTTTCGACTAGTTCGGATTCGAACGCTAAAATGTAAAAAATTCGTGTTACTTACAAGAAACGCAGAAAGTATTATTAATTGTATAGAAGGGTTCTAATTTTTTCTCACATAAACGCTTGCAAATCTGTTAGTCAGCTTCCCTAATTGGGAATAGCATCTCCATATGCGCTATGCCATCTTCTATATATATATCGCTCGTTTGTACGAAGCCGAGAGACTCATAAAAATTTTGCAGGTAAGCCTGTGCACCAATCCTTATGGGCAGCTTTCCCCATAGCGTATGCAGTTGTTCTATAGATCGTTTCATCAGTTCCTTGCCCGCACCGGTGCCGCGGGATTTAGGGGATGTAACTACCCTGCCAATGGATGGTTCGTCGTAAGAAATGCCGGCAGGCACAAGCCTGGTATAAACGAAAAGATCGTCACCGTTCCATCCGCAGAAGTGATAAGAATCTTGATCCTTATCATCCATGTCAAGGTATACGCAGTTCTGCTCTACTACAAAAACTTCGCTGCGCAGTTGAAGAATAGCGTACAGTTCCTGCGCGCTCAGCTCATCGAATGTTTTGCATTTCCAAATTAGAGACATCTTAATAATTGTATTTGTCTTTCCAGAGATTTTTTAAATACCTGCGCAGCTCATCTTCCCTTGCATTTTTTCCTGGTTCATAAAAAACGGTGCCGGAAAGTTTTTCAGGCAGATATTCCTGTTCTGAGAAATTCTGTTGAAAGCTGTGTGCGTATTTGTAATCTTTTCCATAATCGAGACTTTTCATAAGCCGGGTAGGAGCGTTGCGGATGTGAAGAGGTACGGGCAAGTCGCCATATTTTTTTACGGCCGCTAAGGCGGCCTCTATCGCTTCATAAGATGCATTGCTTTTTGGCGAAGCGGCAAGATAGGTGGCGCACTGCGCCAGGATGATCCTCGATTCAGGATATCCTATTTTATTCACTGCTTCAAATGTGGCATTGGCCATTACAAGCGCTGTTGGATTAGCATTGCCGATGTCTTCACTGGCGAGTATCACCATTCTTCGCGCAATGAATTTTACATCCTCGCCTCCTTCTATCATGCGTGCAAGCCAGTAGATAGCGCCGTTAGGATCGCTTCCGCGCACGGATTTAATAAAAGCCGAAATGATGTCGTAATGCTGCTCACCGCTTTTATCGTACAGGGCTATGCGCTTTTGCGCTATAGACATTACTGCATCGTCTGTAATAACGATGGGTGTTTTTTTAGTTGATGAAAGCGCATCGGTTACAAGCTCAAGCAGGTTCAATAATTTTCTTGCATCGCCGCCGGAGATATTAATGAGCGCTTCTGTTTCTTTCAGATCAACGTTCAGTTCGCGCAGCACTTCATCTTTTTGCAAAGCATGTTGCAACAATTGTACAAGATCTTCTTTCTGCAAAGGTTTCAATACATATACCTGGCACCTGCTGAGCAAGGCGCTGTTTACTTCAAAAGAAGGATTTTCTGTAGTAGCGCCAATTAAAGTGATGATGCCTTTTTCCACAGCACCTAGCAATGCATCCTGCTGGCCTTTGTTGAAACGGTGAATCTCATCGATAAATAAAATGGCCTTCTCCGTTGATCTCGCCTGCTCTATTACTTCTCTTACGTCTTTAACGCCGGAACTAATAGCGCTTAATGTATAAAAAGGCGACTGAAGGGCATGCGCAATTATATTGGCGATGGTGGTTTTGCCGGTACCCGGCGGTCCCCATAATATCATGGATGGAAGCTTACCCTGTTCGATAGCTGTGCGCAATATGCTGCCGCTGCCGGTGAGATGGTCTTGTCCTACCAGCTCATTCAGCATATTTGGCCTCAGGCGCTCTGCCAGCGGGGGTAAATTTTCTTTCACTACTTCACATTAGCTTCCAGGAAAACCTGGATCTTATTAAAAGAATCATCAAGTGTTGCGCCAAACCAGCCATGGCCTTCGTTGGGATAATAAACATATTCATTTACTACACCGGCTGATTTGAGCTTATTGTACAGGATGGTTGCCTGTGTGGGCGACACCAGGTTATCCTGTCCGCCATGCAATATCATAGTTGGCGCGGCCGATGCGGTTACAAAAAATGCAGGGCTCGATTGCTGGTAAGCGCCGGCATTTTGCTGCGGGGTAGTACCGATGAGCGCCTCCAGCAAAAGCGGTGTAAAAGTAGAGACGGGATTGTTATACATATCGATAAGATCAGTAGGAGCAAAAAAGGATATGATGGCCTTCACTTTCACCGGGCTGGTGTATTTATAACCCTGCAGTAAGGCAAGATGCGCGCCTGCGCTGAAACCAAGCAACACCACTTTGTCTGAAACTTTATACTCTCCCATTTTACTTGCTATAAAATCCACAGCTGCTTTTACGTCGTTCTCCTGCATGGGAAAGCGATTGGTATTGCTGGTGGCCAGCCTGTAATTGATATTAAATATGGCGTAGCCTGGAAGGCGCTGCTTCAGGGTTTGTATGTATGGATCGAATTCTGATTTATCACCCGCTGTCCATCCGCCTCCGTGCACCAGCACAATTATTTTTGTGGCAGAAGTAGTGCGCGCAGCCGGAAGATAGATATCCATTTTCTGGGCTGCATCGCTGCCATAGGAAACATTGGTTAGTGTAGATTCTGGCAGGTTGGTGGGCTCACTGCCGCTTCCGGATTTTTTGCACGATACCAGTACAGAACCGGCCAATAGTATGGAAAATAATAGTTTCATTCTTAACTGATTGATTTTAAAATTACGACAGAGAAATGCAAACTTAAGTGTAAAAAAACCATGCCGGTTTTAGTTTAAGGTTTCGGGTTTGGGGTTTAAGGTTCTTCTCTGTGAGAAGTAAGCTATACACCAACAGCTCAAAGTTTTAGAACCTTAAACCCCAAACCCGAAACCTTAAACCGGCCTCCCCGCGTGCAGCAAAAACCCCCGAAATCCTGTCTTTTCCTCCGGGGGGCTTTCATATTCCAAAAACTATGTTTATTTTGTAACAGAATTACGCAACCAGCCCTTCTTTCCCGATAGTTATCGGGATTAAAATCTCCCTGAAAGACCAAGTTGACAAATATCCATTAATCTGTGAAGACCGCAGTTCACTTACCTATTTCTGTACACAAAAGAAAGGACCCTTATGGAAATTGTCACTATCATCATGGCGGTCTTAGGGATCATAGCTCTCTACGAACCTGCATGCAACTGGTTTAATCGTTACAGCCAGAAGCACCAATGGAAAAGATTCGCTTCGCAGGAAATGCTGTATCACCTTGTGGTGAGCCGCTTTTCAAGGTACTACAACCGACTCAGCGCAGCAGACAAACAAAAATTCCTCTTCCGGACTTACATGTTTCACAAGTCTAAACGCTTTCACTATGTGGATGTGCAGGAAAAGCCCGAGATGCCTATCCTCATCAGCGCCGCAGCCGTTCAGCTTACATTCGGATTGGAAAAATTCTCCTTTAATTACTTCAGGGATATTTATGTGCTGAAAGATGATTACCACTACGGCTTCTATTCACGCCCCTTCCAGGGACACGTAGACCATACCGGTATCTATCTTTCATGGGATAATTTTTTGAAAGGCATTGCAGGCATGACGCCTAATTGCAATGTTGGCCTTCACGAAATGGCCCATGCACTCGCCTACGTAAACTTCATTACACAAACCGAGGAAGACAAAAGATTTAAAAAAGAATTCAGGAGCTTCTCCCGCGTGGCACGTCCCATTTTTCAGGGAATGCAACAGGGTAAAAAGAATATCCTGGGCGACTATGCCTCTACCAATTACCATGAGTTCTGGGCAGTGGCGGTAGAAGTATTTTTCGAGAATCCGGTACGCTTCCGCCATGAGCTGGCAGACTTGTATGATGCAATGGCAAAGACACTCAACCAGGACCCGATAGGCAAACTTGTTGCAAAGAAGATAGCGGCTTAGTAAAGACACAACGACTCACTTGTCATTCCAGGGAATGACAAGTGAGTCGTTGTGGTTTACCTAATCTCCCAACACCCGCTTATAACGCTTCACATCAACCTCCGCAGGCAACTCCTTTCCATTCACCAAATATTCCGAAAGCTGTTGCGCAAAATAAGGCGCAAGCGAACAGCCTTTAGTGCCCATTCCGTTCAGTATGCCGATCTGCGCATGCACCGGATGCAAACCCACAAATGGACGGCGCTCGATATTAGCCGGGCGTATGGCAGCCTGGTGATCGATAATATCGTAAGGCAGCTTTAAAAAATGTTTGAGCTCAGTCTCTGCACTTGCACGAAAGTTTTGTGATGGCTGTTCATCAGCGTACGTCCATTCATAATTGGAACCAAACCAGAATACAGAATGAAGCGGATGATATGGAATGAGCGTGTGCCTGAATTTATAAATATTATCTGCAGGCAGGCCAGGGATATGCACGGTCAGCGCCTCGCCCTTGTTCAACGAGTAGGGCAAGCGGTTGAACCATGGATTGTTGATACCCGCAGGTCCGTCGCAAAAGATTATTTTTTTCGCCTGTATTTCTTTATAACTGATATGATCAGGTGAAAGCTGTAAGTAAGCAGCGTTGAATTGCTCTTCCACAAGCTTGCCGCTTTCTTCAAGACGCTTGCGGTAAGCAGTTATCAGATCTTTTACATTAACTACGTAACAGGGATCTATTATTCCCGATCCAAAGGGATAATTGAAAAATTGCCGCCAGTCTTCATTACCGGCAGAATAGAGATAGTTCGGTTCTTCGGGGAGTTTTTTGTTGAAGGCATCCTGCATATCGGGCGCATTGAAGAATTGCACCAGCCGAACCTTGCTGATGTAATGATCATTCAATTCTGCTCCTATCGATGTGTATGCATCCCAGGCAAATGGCATCAGATCATCTATCATCCATGATTTTACAAGCCTGCGGCCGGTAACGGGATTGATAAGTCCTGCAGCAACCCTCGAAGCGGAGTTGGATTTATTTTCATCGATCACTATGCACGATGCGCCTGCTTTTTCAAGGTACCAGTGAAAAAAGGTCCCGGATATGCCCTGCCCAATGAGGATGAAGTCTGCGTGCATGTGGCAAATTAGCAATTAGCAAATTAGCAAATTTGAAAATTTGCAGATGTTGTTGTCTTAATGAAACCAGTTACAGGTTTGCGTTCTCAATTTGCACATTTTCGAATTTTCATATTTGCTAATTTTCCACCTTGATCTTGATTCCCTCACTATGGC
>JBAVMD010000393.1:0-3092 GCA_049689695.1 Chitinophagaceae bacterium
TTTATAGTGAATTTAGTCGCTCGATGGCGGTCAATATCAAAAGGAAGGTCGTTTGGAAAGTTTCCGTGAACGGTATTAAATAGCATAATAATTCTATCCCAGCCTAACGTAGCAACCGCGTACCCCAATTCTATCAATACGTTGGGGTTTGGAACTCGCCTTAAGTCAGCCGATGTATTGGTATTAATGGTAGTAACATCACAAACAAATATGTCGCTTGCTGAAATTTTGCCAAATATTGCTTTCGGTATATTTGGACTCCCGGGTAAATCCCTTGTTGCTTCGTCAATTTCAATTCTGATGTCTTCTATTTCACTTTCGATCATACTAGAAGCATCTCTAAGAACTTGTCGTATCGCATTGAGGTTTGTTAGTTTTGGCAGGTCAGACTGCCATGAATAAAATATCCTTTGAATTGGTTTCATTAAAGCAATGTAAACGTTTACTCGTAAGGAGACAATCAAGTTACTTAAATACCTCATAGCCCACGCCAATTCACCACCAACTGGGGCAAATTACAGAAAGCGTGAAAAAGAAAGCAAAAAGAAAGAAAAGCGGGGTATAGGTGCCGGGGTTCGGATTCGTTTGTGACGGATGTGAAAATCAAAGAATCTCCTGCAGAAGTATGAATTACAGATTGGTTGACTAATACCTGCCAACCACAGAAAGCGCGAAAATGCATCAAAAAGCGGACCGGACGGATTTTTAGCTATTGTGCGTTAACATTTTTTCCAACAAAGCAATCTTCTCATCCTTCTCTTTCAACAAAGCAGCATACAACCTCTTATTCTCTTCCATCGCTTCTAACCACTTGTCGATAGGATTAATATTGAAGGTTCCTGAGCTGTTAAAAAACGCAGCCTCATGAAACGTATTAGAAATGACATTTAATGCTTGTTCCTCATCAAAATTCCTAATCGCATCCGCCGGTACTTTCAAAGCTTTTGCTACCTCATCTAAAACCTCAGGCTCTATCACCTCCTTCTGCTCCAGCAACGATATCTTCCTTTGATTCCAATCATCACCTAACTCCAAAGCCAGGCCTTCCTGCTTAACTCCAAGCATTTCCCGGAACCGTTTTACATTCCTGCCCTGGTGAATAGTTTTGCTCATAGATAATGTTATCAAACAAATATATAAAAAAAGAATCCGGTAATTTACAGGTGTGAACGCGTAACGTATCCGTTTAAAACAGGTGCCTTTACCGCTTGATGATAACTCCCCGCCAATATGTCAACTCGCAATAAAAGCACGACGAAGGAGCGAGCCAGGGATGAGCCACCGGTGAGCCATCGTCAGTTTATCACTATCGGTATTACACCGTGATCTAACAAACATGTACAGTAATCCTGGAAATAAGCATTTTGGTAGCGTGAAGAATTCATCAAACGAAAAAACCCGCCAACTAAATTTGACGGGCTTTAATCTTTTAAAACTTGTCACCTTCGCAATCCCTGCGGACCTGGTTCACCGAAGGCCGTCTTCGCGACCTCTGCGGACTGTGTCCGCCGAAGCCCACCAGCATAACAACAAGCCTGCTATTAAAAGCAAAGCCCACCTAAACATAAGCTTGGTGGGCGAAGGCGGACCGGACGGGATAAGTCTCAGCCGTATATCCTATTGAAAATCAATAACTTCTGATTTTAGTCGATTTTTCAGTCGATGAAAGAGCACTTTTTTCGCCATTCTTACCCAGTTTAATCCAGGTTAACATTGACCTATCTAAGGTACGAAATCCTTGCTGAAACTATCTTCTCTTGATACTAAAAAAATGTTGGCGTATGTAGCCATTGCCCTAATAGTAACCGAAATGATGCAGAAAACAGAACCAAGATATTATCCTGCTTACACCTACCGGTATCTTTTATGACACCATACCTGAATAAATAATGGTTTTTGGGTGATCGCGAATCGGGGCAATCGGCAGCCGGCTGCGGTGATTTCATCGTACCTACCCGTTCCAAGTCTATTTGCTAATGTTTGAATTCCCGTTCGTCTCCAACCCGAAACCTGATGAACGGGCGCAGGCAATGGATGGAAGATTTTGATTGCTGATAGTGCCTTTGGATTTCCAACCTAATGTTCTACAAAATAAAAGACATTGATTACATTGTTTGACTTGCATGACAACTGAATAGTAAGAGTTACCTCAGCTACCTTAATACTATGCCTTTATCTAAATTTCAAGCATCCAAGCAGGAAATGGTGTCATAAAGGATTGAGTGAAAGTGCCGGACAAATTCCTAAGATGTCATCCGGAACAACTTTTAGTTGGTCCACACTCGAAAGAAGGATCATTAGTTATGAAAATATCTCTGCCGTCAAAAATGCCGAATTTGTCTATGCATTAATGAAGGTTATGCTCTGTTGAAAAGAAGACAAAAAACGGATCATGCTTTTAATCGAAACTGGCGACATAAGAAATCCATTTGCCAATACCTGAACTTGATTGAGATGATTCGAGGTTCACATGGCGGGTATCTGCTTTCCAAAATACCGTTATTTAACCTTTTTTTAAACCGGCATTTCTTATTCACTTTACATTTATAACAGCAGAAAAAAATTTATAAGAGGTGTTATTGGTAGTCTTGTTGTGGTCAAAGATTTTTGTCATCCATATAAGTTGTTACGTGTCGTTATTCAGGCGACTGCATGGATCAAATACTAGATAGAACAGATCGTTTATCAAAAAATTGAACAACGATCAACCTACTATGGAATCGGCAAAGTCCCTAAAAGTCGAAACTGGACGAACTACATATAAATTCGTTGTTGTCCAGGGTCTACGCTTAAAACCAGTCTATTCAATAGTGCCGCACCCTACAAACTACACTCGATATAGTCAGTGAAGTAAACTGAAACATTTTTGTTTTGCAAAAAAAATGGTTGTAATATGTATATGTCTTGCTGATGATCACTCAACCTGTCAGATACCTCGTTTACTTCATTTATTTCATACCCTTTGAATTAAATACTGCTTTCCAACTTCCTATAAATATTTACTTCCCATCAACTTTCAGCTGCGAAGCGTTGACGGAACTATTTTTAAATTCAATTTAAGGTAAAGATGTAAGCCACGAAAAGATGCGTTG
>JBAVMD010000394.1:0-7377 GCA_049689695.1 Chitinophagaceae bacterium
CTTAAACCCCCGCAGGCTGTCAATGAATAAGAAAACACCGCCTCTTGTGATCGCCCATTTCCTGTCGTGCATATCGATAAATACCTTGTTTACTGATTCATTAAAAGAGAAGTGCAGGGTATGGCGGCCATCAAACTGCTGCACACTGCTTTGCGTTGCCAGCCACATAAACCCTTTTTTATCTCTTGCAATATTTATAACATCAGCGGTTTGCAGCCCTTCTTCTTCCTGTATCCTGTTCAATTGATAATCGGGCAATTGTGCGGTTGCGGCTATCTGCGATATAACTGTTACCGCTAAGCTAAAAATGAATTTGTATGAGAAAGAGGCGGTCATGCCATATAAATACGTTTAAAAATACTTCATCTGGCCAACATCATACAGAGTTTTCAGGCGGGTACGGATTCTTCAGCCTGGGCAACGATCATCGCATTTTTGAGCGTATTATAAGCAATGGTCCAGGCATCCTGCACTTCGGGTGTCCATGAGGGTCCGAGTCCTTCTTTTAATGTGGAGATAAGGCATTGTCCTACAACTTCATAATGCGCCGGCTCTGTTCCATAGTTATTATGCCGCCGCCCGAGTTTCTGCACCTCCGGCAATAACTCTTCCATGTGGTTCAGCTTAGTTACAACATACCCCAGTATCGTTACCAGTTTATTTGCCTGCTCAGTGATGTCTGGTTTAAAAAGGTGACGCACTCCGGGTGCAGCTTCAAACAATTTAGCGTAGAAGATGATGCCCGCGTGTTTTGCTACGGGCAACACCTTAGCCCATGATTGTTGCACAAGTTTGATTTGTTGCTGGGTCATAATAATTCAATTTTTAGCAATGGTTGTGAGATAGATGGTGCCTTTAAGTATTCCATTGCCGCCGCTACGGTTATGCAGCCATAAAATGCATGTATTGTCATCGGGATTTACTCCCATTACGGTGATGCCTACTTTATACCATTCCAGTGAACCGCCGATGTCATTTTTAACCTGGCTTACAAAAGTTCTGACATCATCAAAATCACCTTCGAAATCAGTAATGTTTGCAGTTACGTATACACCATCGTTATTTGCGATAAATACATTTACGGATTTTGTATCGAAGCCAATCCGCAGCGGAGAGGCGCCATTGCTTCTCACCGATCCCTTTCCCCCGATAGTAAGCGTATTGTCTACAGTTAACGAAGACGCTGTAATTGAATTATCAACCGCAAGCGTAGATGCAGTGAGCGCGCCTGTTACCTCGGCATTGCCGCCAAAGCGACTGTTGCCTCCATAAACCCTCAGCCTGAAATTATTGTCAACATCACCACCGATCGCTGCATTTCCGGTGGCGTGAAAATCGCCGCCAAACCTGCTGTTGCCGCCAATTATTCTCAGCCGGTAGCTGTTATCTACTTCCCCTCCAATAGCTACATTGCCTGTTGCATGCATATCGCCGCCAAAACGGGTTGCACCGTCATATACCCTCAACTTATAGGCAGGGTCAAGGTTGCCGCCGATAGCAGCATTGGTTAATGCAGTCATTGATCCTTCTCCATAAATATTTCCTTCGAAATAACTGTTGCCATTGTATACACGCAGTTTGTAGGATGCTGACGATACACCGCCAATTCCAAAGTGACCGTCTGAACCCAGGTTAAGTTGCGGAACTCCGGCTGTCCAAAAGCTCAGTCCATTGCTACCTGCCCCTGTTTTTTTACTGTTGATGCCTACTGTGGCGGCGCTTCCAAAAATCAGGGCGGCTGTATCCAGCGTTCCATTGTTCTGGTTACCCTGGTCTAACATGATAGATCCATTCACTGTTAGTTTTCGTTGGGGTGCCACGGTTCCAATTCCTACATTCTGAGCTTTTGAACTAAAAATGTGCATTAGAAAAACTGCCGTAAGTAATATGGCCAGCCGGAAATAATCCATGTGTTGATCTGTAGCCATTGTTTTCCCGGGAAAATTCGTTGTCATGATTTGTGGTTTAAATTTTTAAAGTTTTTTTATTGTTTGAGCACCTGCGTGGTTTGCTTCATTTTTCCATTATTCCATTCTGCAGAAACCGAATATGCGCCATTGGGCAGTGTTCCCAGATCGATGCTGAACTGGTTGCTTCCCTGCAAGGCATTTGCTTTTTGTAGTTTTACCAATGCGCCTCTGGCATCAAACACGCTTAGCGTTGCCATTGATTGTACATCGGTAACAATATTCACAAATACAACACCGTGCGAAGGATTGGGCCAGAGTTTGAATACGTCTTTTGAACTGCACGAAGCACGAAGCACGCTGGTATATTTTATTTTCCCATCTACATCGTATGCTGCAATACGGTAGTAATTGTTTTGACCAGGGTTATTGTCTGCGTATGAATAGCTTTTCTCTGCAATGCTGTTGCCTGCTGCTGCAAGGCTTTCAATGACCGTCCATTGCACACCGTCAGCGCTTTTCTGAACATCAAAGCGACTGCTGTTTTGTTCCTGCGCGGTTTTCCAGGTGATGATGGCTTTGCTTCCTTCGCACCTTACATTGAATAAAGTGAATTGCACGGGCAATGCATTGCCTGCACCGGATAACGTCCAGCTGCGAAAGGAGTTGATGCCTGTTTTCTCTACCCAGTTCTCCGTTGTATTTCTTGCCGCAAAACCCTGGTTGGTCCAGTTTGTTCCATCTTCGTTTTTGAAAAACACGAGTGAATTTTCATTGATCGCATTTAATTCGCCGTCGAAATAATGCATCCGCAATGTTGCGTTGAGGCCGGTATTATTGGTTGTGGAAATATCGTAATAGCGTAATACAGAGCTACCCAGTCCTGCGCCGTTTGTCTGCGATTGATGTCCGCGCCGGATAATAACATTGCCGAGGTTTTGCGTTGAAGTTATAATTGCACCCAGGTTGCCGGGATTGGCGCCGGAAGGTGCGTTGAGCGTTGTGGCAAATAGTACCTGGCCTCCACCGCCACCGGCAACGCGACTGTTTTCCTGTTCGCCCTGTAAATAGCCTGTTGTACCCAGGTCTGCATCAAAGCCATTCAGGTTAAGAAAACCTGATGTGAATTGAATGCGCTGGCTTATAATAATTGATCGCAGCAATACAACAGAGCTGCCATTGCTCTTATTGATTTGCAATTCATAGAACTGCGGAGGTACGCTGCCGCTGATAGAAGAATTTGCAGTGCCCGTAAAAGACACAATACCATTGCCTGCAATAAAGCCTCCATTGTTTACGAGGCTTGTGTTGTGCAGGGTGAGTTGCTCGTTTCCACCAACAAAGAATTGTGCACCGGGTGTAATCACAACCTGGCCTGAAAGGGCAGATGCAGTTAGCAACGTGAGCAGCAGAAGTAACATTGATCGCATATAGACAGATTTAAAGTGAATCAAATGTAGACCGGGCTATAACTGATTCAAAGCGATTCTTATCCGGCGGGCGCGGCATTTACCCAGCGGTATTGGCCTCATGTTTGTATACATATCTTAAACCGCAGTATATGATTGAAAAGCACTCCATTAACGGGCAGGATGTATGGCTGGAAGTAGAGCCCTACCACGTAAAGAGGGATAATCCCAAAACAATTCCTACGGAGTATTTCACTGCACGCTATTATCTGCAGGAACCGGTTGGTGGTGAATCAGGCAAGATCATCACGCAAAGTGATGGCAATCCCAAGCTATTCGAATCGCCTGTGGCGGCATTGGAATTTGTAAACGGGAAATTATTGGAGTTGATGTGAAATAAGAAATCACGTAATTCACCTTTTATATTTTAAGTGTTTTTCTGCATTCTGTAGAAAAACACTTTTTGTTTGCGGGTGTTTTCACCGTTGTGCGGAGGTGTTTGTTTGTGGGATATTTACTTCATTGTTAATCTAAAAATAATTATATGCCTACTACAATTTTAAAGCCCCGCCAGTTTGCCATTAAAAGAGGTCAGCAGATTATTCCCGGAAATAAATCCAAGATCAGCTTCAGGGGCACTAAAAACAAAATGAAAATGAGAATTGTTCTCGAGGTTGATTTTAAACCCGATCAGTTCAACAATAATGGCAGTAACGAATCCATTAACGCAACAACCGGGGATTGCGCCGTTTACAACATCGGAACAAATGATATAACCTCCCTGCCTACCATCACATTCGCAGCGGGTTCAGCAGACAATATCTCCATGATTGTAGGTGAGATCATGACACCGGGAGAAAAAGGAAACCATGGAAATTGATCACTTCGTAAACTAACTTAATATGGATTACAAATGGACAATGGTTTTCCTTGTGTATGCTGATTTTATAGATGAAAGCGGTGGGAGCCCGTCATTGAATAAGAATTTGTTGATTGAGTTGAACAGTCTCCTGAAAGATGTTGTAGAGTGTGACCTGGATGATGCCAGGCTTGATATTTATGTAGTCCTCAGCAGCGTTAACTATATGAGCGCAGCCGAAAGCGGTCAGTTTGAGCTTAGGAACCTGACATTCATTTTTAAGATCGAGCCCGGGGAGAATGGCAATAATATATTTTTCATTGACGATGTGGATACAACCGGAATGACAGAGCAGGATAAAGAAAACGGCAATACATCAATACAGAAGAAAGAAAAAGTTGCCGAAGCATTCAGGAAAATAAAGGAGCATGCTAATTCTGAAGACGATAAGATATTTCTTATGACATGGGATCACGGTTCTGCCTTTGGTATTTTTAAAGCCGATGATCATCGCCTCCAGGTGCTGCAAACCTGGGAACAGATTGCAGATAATCCTGAATTCGCTTTTGTAAGCAGGTTCACTGAAATAGCCTTTGATTTTTTAAAAAATGAAAAGAAATTTCAACCGCCGGTTGACCATGAAAGTAAGCTGCTAATTAACAACAGGGTACTTTCTTTGAAAGTCAATGGCGGATCGAAAAGCAATGCGCTTATTAATGTTGTATCGGATGCAATGGCAAGAGAAAGCTTCCGTCTTTCGAAGGAAGGGACTGTTTTTTCGCTTCAACCTGTATCTGAAAAAAAACCAGAGACTTTATTGAACGAAGAAGTTTCTTCGTTAAGCCGGTCATTGTTTAGCGATGATTTACCCCGGGAAGAATTTGCGGCGATCATAGCAGAGGGCGTTGCATTGGAAAGCAAAGCAGTTGTTGAAATTTTAACCAACGACGAACTGGCGAGCGCTATTAAGGAAGGATTTGGATACGTTCATGTGCTGGTGATGATGAATTGTTATATGATGAACCTGCATACAATTTATTCAATGAAAGGTTGTGTTGAATTTTTAGTAGCTCCCCAGGGAGTTATCAGTACGCCCGGTTATAACTATAGCGATATCATTAATTATATTTCTAAAAGCAGCAATCGCAAATTAGCTCCGGGCTTTGTTGCCAGGGAATGTGTTGATACCTGTCACAACCGCAAAGCGAGGAAATTTGCTTTGAAGATGAGAAACAAAACTGAGGGTAACTTCGCGAAAATTGACGAATGGTCTATTTTTTCATTTGGGATGAAGAAAGATCCATCCTCCGAGATTGCTTTTTTAGATTCATTTGTAGACGATTTTCACGCATTAGTGGAACGGTTGACCGTAGCGACAACTGGTTCAAACCTTGCTGTTTTATTGTTGCATTCAAAAAAGTTCTGTTTCGATTTCAGCGATGGATCATATCACATGACAGATATCTTTCATTGGCTTCGAAATGTGGAGTATATAGGACAGGATATTCTTTCACCTGCATTAAGGGCTGAAGTGGCTGTGCTTGCAGGCCGCGTACAAAATGCCTTTTCCAATAAGTCGATCTCTTATTATGCCTGGCGCGGGAGAGCATATGCAAAAAATACACTTGGAGCTGTAACGCGTAATCAGCAAAGCGGCATCAGCATTTTCTTTCCTCATATTCCCAGAGGCAGGGTCAATATACCTTTTTTGGACCTGAAAAGCGATCCGTTGGTTTCCAATCATATCAAAAGCTGGGTCCCATTTATTGATTCATTTCATTCATTCACCGGATAACTACAGGAAACCGGTAGCAGCAGTCTTATAATTTAAATGCAGGTGCCATGTGTTGATGAAGGCACCTGCATTTGTATGAATTCAGCTACTTTGTAATATATCCAAACAATCCTTCCTGCTCATCATCGGGTCCTGCTGCAAAAAACAGCCAGTTAGGATTGATGGTAGAAGGAGCGCCGGGCGGGAATGTGATGGCCCATAATCCTTCGATAACGATAGGTTGTCCGCTCTTGCGGAGCTGTCCCAGAAATCTGCCGTCTGAATCAAACGCATTGATGCGTCCATCGCCAAAATTGCCAACCAATACAACTCCTGTCATCCCATCTTCTCCAAAAAATCCCGGGGGCGCTTTGGCTACTCCCCATGGAGCATTCAATTGTCCATTGGAAATAAATCTTCTTTCAAGCGTGCCGCCGGTTGTATAAATGTCTACATAACCGAAGCCGGGATGCGCAACATCTCTTCCGTCAGGCCCAACCTTGGCATACATCACGTATAGTTTTCCTTCAACATTTTGAATGTTGAAAGGTGCATAACCTGCAGGAAGATTGGGATCATGGAAGGGCATTGTAGTTACCGATTTGTAATCTTTATCAAATACATCTACCCTTCCTGTGCGGAAATTGGCCGCATACAGATAGTTAGCTCCGCCGCTGACGCCAATGGCAAGGCCAGTGTAAGCTGAAGTGGAAGAACTGTCTACCATCTTCGCTGCAAAATTGCCGGTATTCCATCCCGAAACAATTCCATCTACACCCACAAAAATGAACCTTCCGGGATTGCCATTAGGAATTTTGAAATCGCTTGAGCCATTAAACACAATGCCTGTAGGCAAGCCACCGGTGGGACCTCCAGGTGAAGGAATAGCCACAGGGACCCTGGGTGGTACGCCTGCACTGTTGAAAAGGAAGCTGAGGCCGGTATTGGTTGCGTTTACCCACGCAGTGCCGCCGGGTGAAAAAGCAATTCCCCATGCATTCACCATATTTGGCTCTATGCGTGCGGGATTATATTCATTGTTATTGCCTACCAGGTTTACCTGTTGAAAATCTTTCAACTGTTTGGGTTCCTTGAATGGAGCAGAAATTAATTCTTCTGGTTCTGACGCAGGCTGAATTGTTTTCTTGCAGCCCGGGCTAAAAAGCAAAACAAACAACATAAGAGCAACGGCGAAAGACGCGCTCAAAGGCTTGTGCGAGAGCTTTTTCATATTAATATGCTTGTTGGTGACTATAGTTATCCCCACGTTCCAGGTTAGAGGCAAGAAGGTGCGTTTCAAAAGGACAGATAAAAGGGAGGAGTCAGGCTATCAAATACGAGATTTGATGATGGTGGTTGCCGGAGTAAAATTTTATTTGTCCGGAAAAAAATTGTAATTAGTATACTGATTCATCCACTGTCCGTCTA
>JBAVMD010000395.1:0-29886 GCA_049689695.1 Chitinophagaceae bacterium
ATTTCTGTGCGTGCGCCAATGTATTCTGTTGATGCGGCAATGGCATGGCCTTCCACCGCAGGCAATTTGTTCTTATCAACCTTGCCGCTGCGGTTCAGGGGAAGCTCTGCAAGCTCGACATAATGATGCGGCAGCATGTAGGCAGGCAGCCAGTTTGCAGCATGATCGCGCAACGCAGTTATGTTTAATCCGTTACCACGGCTTACAATGTATGCTACCAGTTCATTCTCACGAACCAACACAACAGCTTGAAGCACATCTTCCATTTTCTGCAGCACGCCTTCTATTTCGCCAGGCTCTATGCGATAGCCTCTCAGCTTCACCTGCTCGTCTTTTCTTCCTAAGAATTCAAGTTCACCATTCTCCATCCATCTTCCCAGGTCGCCCGTTTTGTACATCCGATTACCTTCTCTGAATGGATCGTCAACAAATTTTGCAGCAGTAAGTTCCTCACGGTTAAGATAACCGCGTGCAACACCACGACCGCTTACGCAAATCTCTCCTGTAACGCCTTTAGCGCAAAGCTGGCCGTTGTCGCTAATGATATAAATGTTTGTATTTGCGATAGGACGACCGATGGGCACACGCGTCCCCGCAAATGTCTCACCCTGCTTTCTCTTCCAGAGCGTAGCGCAGATGCTTGTTTCGGTTGGTCCGTATGCATTGATATAAGTTCCGTATTGGAGTGATTCGCGCACATCTTTGGGTATTGCCGCCTCGCCGGCTGTTACCAGTCGTTTTATGCCGAGCGTGCTTTTATCCAGCAAGCTTACATAAGAAGGCGGCAATGTTGCGAGGGCAATGTTGTGCGTGTTTATATAATTCTGTAATTCTTCAGGGTTCTTTTTCTGTGCTTCATCCATCATGCACAATGTGCCACCAGCTGATAAGCACACGAATATTTCTGATATCGATGCATCGAATGAAGAAGATGCAAATTGCAGATGATGTTCATTTTCCGAAGCTTCAAACAACTCACGCTGCGAGTAAACGGTATTAACGATGGCCTTATGTTCTACCATTACTCCCTTGGGCTCGCCTGTTGAACCTGAAGTGTAGATCACGTAGGCAAGGGATGAACTGTCGATATTGTATACTGCGCTTTCAATTGCTTCCAATCCATCCAACTGGATATCCATGGCGAACATTTCTCCGCTGTAATAATCCAGGTCGAACATGTATTGACTCTCGGTCAACAATACATGGCAATTGCTGTCTTTAAGAATGAATTCCTTCCTACTGCGTGGATAAGCAGCATCAACAGGTACGTACACGCCGCCGCTCTTTAATATTGCCAGCAGTGCGATGAGCAATCCCTCGTTGCGGTCCATCATTACCGCGATCATCTCACCAGCCTGCACGGCATATTGCCGCTGTAGGTGTGCTGCCAGTTGACTGGATTGCTCATCCAGTTGTTTGTATGTCATGCTGCGGTTACCAATCACCCCGACAGCTTCAGGATTATGTTGTACCTGTTCCGTAAACAGGCTTACAAGAGTAGCTTGCGCATCGTAATCCTTTTTTGTATCGTTGAACAGCTCAATCAATTCCGTGCGCTCCAATTCGTTTAAAAAGACAAGCTCATTGATGGGCTCACCGGGCTTTCTGGTAATTGTTTCCAGCAGCGATGCGACGTGTTCTGCGAGTTGTAGTGCAATTGATTGAGAATAGACATCGGTGTTGTAAGTAATACTAAGTTCAAACCGGTCTTTCAGGTCCGTGAAATTGAACACCATGTCGAATATGCTGGCCCGTACTGGTGCATCCAGGTATTCTTTGATCGATAAATTACCGCCGCCAGCAAGATTTTGCGGCTGATCTTCATCGTTCTGAACGATCACCTGTATATCGAAGAGTGGGTGGCGACTGCGATCACGAACAAGTTGCAGGTCGCCAACCAACTCATCAAAAGGATACAACTGGTGAGCAGTAGCTCCCAATGTTGTTTCTTTCACGCGATCTAACAGCTGATAAAAACTATCGTTGCCTGAAAACTGTGTACGCAAAGCCAGCGTGTTGGCATAGAACCCGATCTGTGCTTCCAGGTCAGGATGCTCGCGACCAGCTACAGGACTTCCGATGATGATATCTTCATGCCCGGTATACCTGTGCAACAGCACATTCACCACACCCACCAGTGTCATGAACGTTGTAGCGCCCTGTTGCAAACCGAGGTCTTTAATTGCCTTGTAAGGTTGCGCGCCTATCTGCTTGTAGATAACGCTGCCGTTATAAGTTTTTACAGCAGGCCTTGGCTTGTCTGAAGGAAGATCAATTACAGGCAATGATCCACTGAATTGCTCCAGCCAATATGATCTGTGTGATTCCAGCTCTTCACCGCTTAATTGCTCCTGCTGCCATACTGCATAGTCTTTGTACTGGATCCGAAGATCATTCACCTCATGCGTACCGGCATTGACATAGGATTTGTAATACGATAAGAGTTCACGGATCAATACGCCCATCGACCAGCCATCGCTGATAATGTGGTGCATTACGTAACTCAAAACCCAACGATTGTCATCAACCTGGTACAATCCTGCACGCAAGAGTGGGCCACGGCCAAGATCGAACGGGCGAACGAAATCCTGCTCCACAAATTCTCTTGCCTTCTGCTCTTTATTTTCAATGTCGCGTATATCTGAATACGCAACAGCAAATTCATGTTCATCGACCTTTAATACATACTGGCGTACTTCTTCTTTTGTTTGCCGGAATACAGTGCGCAAGCTTTCATGTTTTGAAAGCAACATCGAAAAACTATATGATAATGCTTCCCGGTCTAATTCGCCTTCGAATACATAAGCTGCGGGAATATTATACGCTGCATTTGCCGCTTCAAACTGGCTGAGTATCCAGAGGCGGCGCTGCGAAGCGGAAAGCGGGTAACTTATAGATGCGGGTGCTGTTTGAATTGAATAAAACTGGCTTCGCTTTGCTTTTTCAATCAACTGTGCCTGTTGCTCAAGCACAGGATGCGCAAATAATTCTCTTAATTCCAGCTTTACATTGAACGTGCGAAAAAGCTGACCTGAAAGCCTTGTTACTTTAAGGCTATGTCCGCCCAGTTCAAAGAAATTATCGTTTATACTGATCCTTTCTTTTTCCAATCCAAGTATTGAACTCCATAGAGCTGCAAGCTCATTTTCTGTTGCTGTGCGCGGAGCAGTATACTCGTCGCCTGTTTTAATATCGTCATCTGACGGATGCGGCAAACGTCTTTTGTCGATCTTTCCGTTGATCGTTAAGGGCAATACCTCCAATTGAATTACATAAGCAGGCATCATATAACCGGGCAGCTTCTCCTGCAGGTAACTGCGAAGCGCTGACTTGTTCAGTATTTCTTTGCTCACTACATAAGCTGCCAGCTCACGCATTCCTTTTGTTGGTTCGGTTGCGATTACTGCAACACCTGTTATGCCTTCATATCCGCTGATGACAGACTCTATCTCGCCGGTTTCTATACGATAGCCGCGGATCTTTACCTGGCCATCCAGTCGTGTAATAAATTCGAGCGTACCATTTTCGAGCCAGCGGCCAAGATCGCCTGTGCGGTACATGCGTTCGCCGTTGCGAAATGGGTTGGCAACAAATCTTTCTGCCGTAAGCTCCGGACGATTGAGATAACCGCGTGCCACGCCTGCCCCGCTCACACATATTTCACCCGGCACACCTACCGGCGCTAATTGAGATATAGATGATCTGTCTGTTACATATACTTCGCTATTTGCTATCGGCGGGCCAATGCAAACGCCCTTATCATTCGCTGATAATTTCTCCACTTTCCAAACGCTGCTGAAAGTGGTGTTCTCCGTTGGACCGTACACATTCAGCAAAGAGATCGAAGGATATTTGTTCATGAACTGTCTTACATGATGCACTGATCCTGCTTCGCCGCCAAAAAGTATGGTGTGCACGTTGCTGAAGTCAACTATGCTGCTGTCGGAAAAAGTATTGAACAAAGCCGTTGTAAGGAAGAACACCGTTACATTGTTCTTTGCAATAAACGGAGCCAACTCGTCCAGATCAAGAATAAGCGCCTTGCTTCTTATGGCCAGGGCAGCGCCATTGAGCAATGCTCCATACATATCGAATGTAAATCCATCGAACACATAACTCGACAGTGTAAGCAAACAATCATTCTCACTGATCGAAATGTAATTTGTATTCTTTACCAGCCGCACCACATTCCTATGTTCTCCCATCACACCCTTAGGCTGGCCGGTGGAACCGGAAGTATAAAGCACATACGCGAGGTCTGTAGGTTTATTATATCCTATGGGATTTTCTTCACGGTATAAATGCTGCTGTTCACTGAATGCAGCGAGTTCTTTTTCATCGATCACCAATTTACAGCCGCTATCTGCGATCATGTAATCGATGCGTTCCTGCGGGTATTCAGGATCGATGGGTACATAGGCGCTTCCGGCTTTTAATATGGCCAGCGTAGCCACTATCATCCACTCGCTGCGTGGAAGCAATAAGCCTACAAGGTCATCGGGCGCTAGCTGGTAATTTTTGCGCAAGTAGCCTGCAAGTTGGTTCGTAAGCTGGTTCAATTCACCATAAGTGAGTATACTGTCTTCGAAGATTACCGCTGTTCTGTCACCATGCTTTTCCACCAGCTCTTCGAATAATTGCACGATGGTGCGATCTGCGGGGAAATTTGTTTTCGTATCATTAAATGATCCTAATATAAGCTGCTCTTCGTCTGGGCTTAAACAGCTCAGGTTTTTTGCGGGGACCGAAGGCTGTTGCGTGATTGTTTCCAGTAATTGCTGTAAATGATCCGCCATTCGCTCAATGCCCGATGCATTGAAAAGATCACTGTTGTATTCTATGTCGAGCTGAAGACGGTCGTCAACTTCTTCAAAAATGAAAGTGAGGTCAAATTTGCTAATGACACGCTCGCTTTCGAAATCGCCGATATGTATTTTATCCAGGTTGTTCCGCCATTCCAGTTTCTTTTCTGCAGCGTTCTGCAATACCATTACCACATCAAAGAGCGGATGCCTGCCCATATCGCGCGGGAGGTCGAGCTTATCGATCAGTTCATCAAAAGGATATACCTGGTGCTTGTATGCACCAAGCGTTACCTGCCTGATGTTGTCCAACAACTCGCGGTAACTGTTCTCTTCACTGAACTGTGTACGCAATGCGAGGGTATTCACATAGAAACCTATCTGGTCGTCGAGGTCTGCGTGTTCGCGACCCGCTGTCGGACTGCCTATGATGATATCCTGCTGGCCTGTGTATTTATACAATAATACGTTTACAGATGCCAGTAAGCTCATGAAGAGCGTGGCGCTCTGTTCATTGCTCAATTCTTTTATGCCTTGCGTTGTTGTTGTATTGATGCGGCGTTTCACCATGCCACCGTTGTAGGTTTTTACCGCGGGGCGAACCTTATCTGTCACCAGTTCCAGTACAGGTATCTCACCTTCAAATTGCTGCAGCCAGTAAGCTTCATGTTCTGCCAGACCTTTATCCAGTTGTTGCTGCTGCCATACGGCGTAATCTTTATACTGTATGCGCAACTCAGGCAGAGGGCTTTCCTGTTGCTGCACGTAAGCATTGTACAGCATCATCAGTTCTGTAATGAGTATTCCCATGGACCAGCCATCGCTGATGATATGGTGCATCACATAGCTTAATACCCAGCGGTTTTCAGCCGCCTGGTACAAACCTGCGCGCACAAGCGGAGCCGAAGAAAGATCAAAAGGAAGCATGCTTTGATTGTGCACCAGCTTTCTTATTTTTTCATCAACGTCTACCTGCCCGCGCAGATCTGCATGCCCCATGCTGAATTTCACTTCGCTGCTGCCGAGTACATATTGCCTTACTTCGCCTAAGGCATCCTCTTTGAATACGGTGCGCAGTATTTCATGCCGCTCAATTAATACATTGAAGCAATATTCAAGCGCGTCCCTGTTTACTTCTCCCTGCAGTATGTAAACGCCGGGAATATGATAAGCGACGGTGGCGTCGGAAAACCGGCTCAATACCCACAGCCTTCTTTGCGAAGACGATAAAGGATAATCCCATTGAACAGGGGCAACGGGAATTTTTACAAATGAAGTGGTTTTTGTTTCGGCGATCAACGCAGCCTGATCTTCCAGCACAACTTTTGAGAACAGGTCTCTCAGTTCTATCTTAATATCAAATTCCTTATGAATTTTAAGCACCAGCCTGTTTGCTTTCAGACTATGCCCGCCGAGATCGAAGAAATTATCTGTTACGCTGATCTGGTCTTTATCGATGCTGAGCACCTCGCTCCATATCTCTACCAACTTCTCTTCTATTAAATTCCGCGGCGCTGTGCGTGCAATGGGTATTGCTGATTGCAACGCTTTAGGATCAGGAAGATTTCTTTTATCAATTTTGCCATTGTGCGTTAATGGCAGGCTATCCAGCTGCACAAAATAAGCAGGCAACATGTATGCAGGCAATGTTGTGTTCAGGTGCCGGCGCAATGCAGAAATATCTATGGTAATACCGGAGGTCAGGTACGCTACCAGGTTTTTTTCATCTTCTCCGTCTTGTCTCAGAACAACTACAGCATTGTCCACATCATCATAAGAACGGATTGAATTTTCTATTTCGTTCAGTTCAATTCTATACCCGCGCAACTTTACCTGATCGTCTTTCCTGCCCACGTACAATACATTGCCATCTGCAAGCCATGCAGCTGCATCGCCGGTTTTATACATGCGCTCTCCCGATATGAAAGGATTGGCGATAAATTTCTCTGCTGTAAGCGCGGGCTTATTCAGGTAACCAGTAGCAAGGCCAATGCCTGATATGCAAATCTCACCAGGAATGCCGGTTGCACAAAGCTGGTTACCTTTTCCGAGTATATATATTTCAGCGCCTGCGATAGGTTTGCCTATCAATACAGGCTCGTTCTGTTGCAATTCTTTAACGATACAGCCGACAGTTGCTTCTGTAGGACCATACTCGTTATAAATCCTCATCGCAGGATTTATATCCTTTAAAATGCGCACATGCTCTGTTGTAACTTCTTCCCCTCCTACTATTGCACATTGTATTCCAGAAGAAATAATGTCCATATGCTTTAGCAGTGAAATATGAGAAGGTGTAAGTTTTATGCTGTTCACTGCATCGTTATCGTTGAAACTATGCAGCAGAATATCTGCAATCTCCTCCTGCTGGCCGTACACAGAAAGGCTTCCACCTGTAGTTAAGGAACAGAATATGGACGTTACAGTAAGATCGAATGATAAGGAGGTGAACAGGCCAAAATTCGCTTTTTGCTGAACGAAATAATGACTGTTCGACCACTGTATATAATTGGATAAACTTTTATGCGCAATGCAGCAACCTTTTGGCAAGCCTGTAGAGCCGGATGTATATATTACGTATGCAAGACTATCGGGCTGTATAAGATTTTCCGGATTGCTGTCCTGGTATTCTTCACGAACAGCCTCGAATTCCTTCACCTGCAATTCATCCAGCAATAATTTGCAACCGCTGTCGCTGATCATGTATTCGATCCTTTCAGCAGGATATGCCGGATCGATGGGCAGGTAAGCGCCGCCAGCTTTCAGCACGCCCAGCAATGCAACGATCATCCATTCACTTCTATCGAGCTTTATTCCTACCAGGTCACCCGCACCGATACTGAAATTATTTTTCAGGTAATGCGCAAGCTGGTTAGATCTTTCATTAAGTTCTTCGTAACTGAGGGAATTGTTTTTATAAGTAATCGCAGTACCGGCAGCATGGTTCTGCGCCTGCTCTTCAAATAAGCCAACGATGTTTTTTTCTTTGGGATATGCATCCCCGCCATTATTAAACTCATGCAGTAACTGGTATTTCTCCCGCGCAGTAAGGTATTCAAGTGATTCGATAGCAAGCGCGGGCTGGTTGATAATAGAAGTAAATAATATTTCAAGATGAGAACAGAGACGTTCAATAACTGCCCGATCGTAGATATCTGTATTGTATTCCAGGTCAAGCTGCAGTTCATCCGCTGTTTCAGTAAAATCGAATGTGAGATCAAATTTACTTACTGAACTTTCGAGTTGTCCGTACGGAGTTAAGCTCAGTGAACCATTCATGTTCTTTTTACCGGAATGCCGGGTATCATTCTGAAGTACCACAGATATGTCGAACAATGCATTGCGGCTCATGTCTCTTTTAACGTCCAGGTCTTCTACCAACTGATCGAAAGGATACAACTGGTTTTCGTAAGCGCCAAGCATTACGCCTTTGATATTTTTCAGCAGCGACTTAAAGTTGTCCTCAGTTTCAAATCTTGTTCTCAGCGCCAAAGTGTTGGTGTAAAAACCAACCTGTTCGTGCAGGTCAGGATGTTCTCTTCCGGCAATCGGGCTGCCGAGAATAATATCGTGCTGCCCGGAATATTTGTACAACAATGTGTTGATGCCTGCCAGCAGACTCATAAATAAAGTAGCGCCCTGTTCACGGGCAATCAATTTTAATCCGCGGGTAATATTCGAATCAAGCGTCTTGCGAAAAACCTTCCCGTTGAAAGTCTGCACCACGGGCCTTGCATTTGCAACCGGCAGGTCTATCACTGGAAGCTCACCTTCAAATTGTTCCCCCCAGTATTCCTTTTGGGTTTTCAGCAGGCCATCGTTCAATTGTTCCTGCTCCCAGGCAGCATAATCCTTGTATTGTATCCTTAACGGAGGCAAGGCGCCAATGTACCCATGCTCGAACCTGTTATAGAACAATAACAATTCATCGAGCATGATCTCTGCCGACCATGCATCACTAATGATGTGATGCATTACGAAACTCAGTACCCATTTGCTTTCTTCTGTTCTGAATAATTTAACGCGCAGCAATGGGCCCGTCGCGAGTTCAAAACGTTCACTAAAGCTTTCCTGCAAAACATCTTTGATGTCAGCGTCACTTCCACGCAAATCCTTTTCTTCTATACTAAAGTTTATTTCCTGAAATAATAAAACATATTGCCTTGTATCGCCATGATCATTTTCACGGAAAACTGTTCTTAGACTTTCATGTCTTTGGATGAGCGAAGCAAATGCATGCTCAAGCGCAGGGCGGTTTAATTCACCTTCCAGTATGTATGCGGCGGGAACGTTGTAAGCTGCATTGGCATCGCCAAACTGGCTTAATAACCACAGCCGCTGCTGTGAAGAAGACAATAGATACTCTGTTTGTTCTTTGACCGGCGAAATGGTATATCCTGTGGTTTTGAGGCTTTCGCTGATCAATTGCGCCTGGTCTTCCATCACGGCGCGCATGAAGAGTTCACGAAGTTCTACTTTAACATCAAATGCACGGTAGAGCAGGCCTGCAAGACGGGTTGCTTTCAGACTATGTCCACCCAGTTCAAAGAAATTATCCTTCACACCGATCTTTTCTTTTTCTATGCCCAATACTTCACTCCAGATCTCAGCCAGTTTCTCTTCTGTTGCTGTTCGCGGAGCGATGTATTCCTTTTCACTTTCGATGTCATCACCTGATGGTTGCGGCAAACGCTTCCTATCTAACTTGCCATTGCTGGTCAATGGCAACACTTCCATTTCGATGATGTAACCGGGCACCATGTAGGAAGGCAATTTCTCCTGCAGGTGTGTACGAAGCGATTGTTTTGAGATGTCTTTACTTACAACATACGCTATCAGTTCACGATCTCCTTCTTCTTTGGCTGAAGCAATTACTGCAACAGATTCTATTCCTTCGTACTGCCTGATGACTGATTCTATTTCTCCGAGTTCAATCCGGTAACCCCTGATCTTTACCTGCTCATCCAGCCGGCCGCCGTATTCCAGTTCACCGTTCTGCAATACTCTTGCCCGGTCGCCTGAGCGGTACAAACGCTCTCCTTTTTTGAATGGACTTTCGATAAATCTTTGTGCTGTGAGTTCTTCACGGTTCAGGTAGCCGCGGCCAACGCCTGCACCGCCAACATACAGCTCGCCAACTACGCCAACAGGTACGAGTTCCTGATGCTTGTCGAGCACATAGCAACTCAGTGTTGGTATTGCTTTGCCGATGCTGCTGCTGTCGGTGGCTATTTCTTCATTCGTAATTTCTTTATAAGTAACATGCACGGTTGTTTCAGTGATTCCGTACATGTTGATGAGCTTTGTATCGGGATAGCGGTTCTTCCATTCCCATAATCTCGATGGGCTGAGTGCCTCCCCGCCAAAGATCACGTAGCGCAGTGCGAGGTCTTTTGTTGGTTGCTGCAACTCCTGCGTGATCACCTGGTAGAAAGAAGAAGGTGTCTGGTTCAGCACTGTCACTCCTTCTGTTCTCAGGACTTGTAAATACGCGGCAGGGTCCTGCGCTACTGTCAGTGGTATCACGACTAACTTACCGCCGAAGAGCAAAGCGCCATACATCTCCCATACAGAAAAATCAAAGCAGTAAGAATGGAACATCGTCCATACATCTGATGAACTAAAATCAAACAAAGGCTTATCTGTTTTTAATAAGCGCACGACATTCCTGTGCTCGATCATCACGCCTTTGGGATTGCCGGTGGTGCCTGAAGTGTAGATCACGTAAGCAACATCAGTGGGTTGATTCACCAGGGAAAGGTTTTCCTTGCTGTATTCATCTTTTGATTCAAGGAAAAGCGATAATTCTTTTTCATCGATCACTGCTTTGCAGCCGCTGTCGCTGATCATGTAATCGATGCGTTCCTGCGGATATCGCACATCAATCGGCACATAGCCTGCGCCTGCTTTGAGTATGCCGAGTATCGATACGACCATCCATTCGTTCCTGTCAAGGCAGATGCCTATGAGGTCTTCACGTTTGATCGAATATTTTTTGTGCAGGTAGTCGCCAAGCTGATTGGAAAGTTCATTCAGCTCAGTGTAAGTCATGCTGCGCCCTTCGAAAACCACGGCAGCTGCATCTGGCGTTTGCGCTGCCTGCTGCTCAAACAAGCTTACAATCGTTGCCGATTCATCATACGATGCAGCCGTATCGTTAAATAAGTTTGTTACTTCATTACGTTCTTCTTCGCTCAAAAGTTTAAGCTCTTTTATACGGACAGATGGATTAGAGACCATCTGCTCTGCAAGCCTTGTAAAATGTTGCTGCAGCTTTTCGATCTGCTCTTCAGAATACAGGTTGCCGTTACAATCGAACTTAATGGTCAACGCATCGCCGGGAATGAGGGTGATCGTAAGATCGTAATTCGTATGCTCGACTACCGCTGAGGATAAAAATGAGATTCCTTCATACCCCATGGTACTTTGCCGAAGCATTTCCTGCATCGGGTAGTTTTCCATTACCATTACCTGGTTGAACAACTCCCGTCCAGCCTGTATTTCCGCTAATTGAACATAATGATGCCCGCTTCCCTTTATCCATGCCTCCTGCATCTGCTTAACGATGTCTGATACACTTGACGCCTCTTCCCAACGCACACGAACTGGCACGGTATTGCTGAACAATCCGATCATTTCTTCCACGCCTTCCAATGCTGCGGGGCGACCAGACACCACAGAACCAAACAACACGTCTTCACTGTTTGTATAGCGTCCCATCAAAACACCCCAGGCGGCCTGAATAAAAGTATTCTCGGTTACCCCAAGCTGGGCGCATGCGCTTCTCAGCTTGCCCATTAATGATGCAGGGAATTCAAACAACCGCTTCATCATTCGCTGGTCTTTCAATCCGTGTCTTGTCCGGTTGGGCTCCCATATTCTCTCTGAAAATTCAAATCCATCCAGGTACTCATGCCAGTATTCAACAGATGCCTGCTGATCAATATGCTGCAGCCATTCAATGTATTTTTCATATTTCACAACAGGAGCCAACGCTGCTTCGCCGTCGTGCAATAAACTTTCGTATATCGTAAAAAATTCTTTGATCAATACGCCTGCACACCATCCATCCATCAGAATGTGATGATGGCTCCAGATAAATTCATACAATTCTTCATCGAGCTGTAATACTGTTAAACGCATCTGTGAACCATGATGAAGATCAAAACCCTGGTCACGGTCTTGCTGCTTGTACTGCACTACTTCCTGTTCAACGTTCTCCGCTGATACGAGAGAAATATTTTTATAGGTAAATGATGATCTCTGTTCTTTTTTTACCACCTGTAGTAACTCGCCGTATTCCTGTGTGAAATAACTGCGCAATACGCCATGACGTGAGATCAATCTGTTGTAGCTCTGCAACAACAATGGTTCACTCAAAGCGCCTTGTATGCGACAGGTAGTTTGAATAAAATAAGAGGATGAACCTGGTGAACTGAGCCAATGATAATAAAGTCCTTCCTGCAAGGGGCTAAGCCTGTATGCATTTTCTATATCTCCATCACTGTTCAGCTCTTTCAATTCAGCAACCGTCAGTTTATTGTAGGTAAGGTCTGAAGGAGTAAGGCATTCCTGAGTTTGCGGAGACAACCATGCTACCAAGCCCTCCAACTCATCACGGTAACCACTGGCAAGCGACTCCATCTGCTGGTGCTCAAATTGTTTTGCACTATACCCTATGGAAATTTGAAGGCCACCATCGATGATTATGCCAGACACATCGAGCAATACATCGCGTTCACGTTGCGGAACTACTTCAATACCGCGGTGTATTATGCTGAAATCAAATAATATTCCGCCTTCCCTGTTCTCTATGCCAGAACCGAAATCTCCAAGGTAGTTGAAGCTTACAGCAGGATTACATGTGTACGCATTACCCGACAAGTAACGTAGTATCCCATACCCGATGCCTTTTTTGGGCACACGATGCAGGCTTTCCTTTACTGCTACCAGCAGATCGCTCATGGTTTCTGCACTGCCGGGATGCAGCACAACCGGGTAAGTAGTGGTGAACCAGCCAACGGTTTGTGTTACCTCAAGATCACCGCCAATGTCCTCACGTCCGTGGCCCTCCATGCTTAGTACAACATCACTTATATCCAGTACTTTATTTAAAGATGATCCCAGGCCGGTCAATAATATATCGTTGATGCCTGTACGATAGGGCAGGTAGCATTCCGTAAGAAGCTGATCCGTTTTTTCCTCGCTTAATGTGAACGATACGGTCTGCCTGTCTGCATACAGATTGCTTCCCTGCTTTGCAGGTGCTATCTGCGGCACTGATAATGCTTCTTTCTCCACTTCATCCCAATACGAAACTTCTTTCTGCAATTCATTGCTTGTGGCGTATTGCTCCTGGCGCCGCTGCCATGATCTGAAGGAGTCTGTCTTCAACGGCAGCTCTAATGGTTCATTTCGCTCATACTGCCCGTATAATTGTGAAAGACCGTCAAATAATATTCTCCACGATACGCCGTCTATCACCAAATGATGCGATACCAGCAATAAATGATCTGCTTCTTCATCTTTGCCTTTAAACAAACATGCCTTGAACAACGGTCCATTCTTCAGGTCTATTGACGATTGAATTTTTTGGCAATGCTCGCTGATCTGTTCACTGTTCAATCCTTCTAATGCTTCCCATGAATATCCCTGCTCTGTGCCCAGATTCAACTGCCGGCGATTTCCGTTATCATTCAAGGGGAATATTATTCTCAATGCATCGTGATGAATGACCAACTTACCGAGCGACTCCCTTAATCCCTCTTTTGATAAGTGCACGCGGCTTTTTAATAATACCGATTGATTGTAATGATGCGGTGATATGTGGCTGCTTTCAAAGAAATAACGCTGTACCGGGCTTAATCCAATCTCTCCTTTCTCAGGAGCCTGTTGAATGCTGCGCGTACCTGTCCTTACCATTTTGCACAATTCCTCCACTACAGGATACATCAGCACATCCTGGATAGATAAAGAATATCCTTTTTGTTTTAGACGCGATACTACCTGGATGGATTTTATAGAATCCCCACCCAATACAAAAAAATCTTCTTTTACACCGATCGGTTTCTTCTTAAGCACTTCTTCATATACACTAATCACTGCAGCTTCAATTTCCGTGCGGGCCTCGATGTATTCCGATCCGCTTGTTACAGCGTGATCTTCCACTGCAGGCAGCCTGCTCTTGTCTATTTTACCACTGCTGTTCAAAGGCAGTTCTGCAAGCTCAACATAATGATGCGGCAGCATATAGGCAGGAAGTTCGCGGGCCGCGAACGCACGCAACTCAGCTATATCCAATCCCTTTTCATTACCTACCACATAAACCACTAGTTCTTTTTCGCCTGTGGCATTCTCTCGTACCAATGCCACTGCCTGCAAAACAGCTTCATGCTTTTGCAGTACATTTTCTATCTCGCCAGGTTCAATGCGATAGCCCCGCAGCTTTACCTGCTCGTCCTTTCTCCCCAAAAATTCAAGCTCACCGTTCTCCAGCCATCGTCCTACATCTCCTGTTTTGTACATGCGATATCCGGGACGGAACGGATCATCTGCAAATTTTTCCGCCGTAAGTTCTCCTCGGTTTAGATAACCGCGTGCAATACCACGACCGCTTACGCATATTTCTCCTGCAACCCCTTTTGCGCACAGTTCACCATTTTCGCTTAAGATATACACGCTTGTATTAGCGATGGGCCTGCCTACCGGCACCCGCGCATGTTCTATGGTGTTTCCTTTGGGGTTTTTATAAACGCTGGTGCAGATGCTGGTTTCTGTAGGTCCATACGCATTGTAATAATCACCGAACGCCGAAAAACCAGCTACTTTATCTTTAACAGCGGCCTCGCCTGCTGTAACCAATCTTTTTAATGTTCTCAGATCTTCCACATTCAATAACTGCAGATAAGCAGGAGGAATGGTGGCGATATCGATGTTATTGCTATCGATAAAATTCTTTAATAAAGCGGGGTCTTTTTTCTCTTCCTCATTAACGATGTATAATGATCCGCCTGAACACAAGGCCACGAATATTTCCGAAACCGATGCATCAAAAGATGCAGAAGCAAATTGCAAATGATGAAAGCCGGGGTGAACATCAAAAATAAATTGCTGAGACTGAACAGTATTGGCTATCGACCTGTGTTCGATCATCACACCCTTAGGCTGACCGGTAGATCCTGAGGTATATATCACATAAGCAAGGCTGTTTGGATCGATGAATACATCCGGCGTCGCAGGATTATTATCAATCATATCCAGCTGTACATCCATAGCAAATACATCTCCGGTATAATAATCAAGATCGAAAATATAGTCGGTCTGCGTCAGCAATATCTTCATGCCTGTATCTTCCAGGATGAATTTTTTTCTGGCAGATGGATATTTGGTATCAACAGGCACATAAGCAGCGCCGGCTTTCAACACTCCAAGCATCGCAATCATCATTTGCGCAGACCTGTCGAGCATGATGCCTATCTTATCATCTACGTTGATGGAATAATTTGCTTTTAAGTGGTTGGCGAGCTTGTTTGATTGTTCATGCACCTCGCGATAGGTCATGCTTTGATTATGATAAAATACCGCTTCAGCATCGGGCGTACGTTCAACCTGTTCTTCAAATAAACTTACCAGCGTGGCTGCTTCATCATAATCCTCTTTTGTATCATTCAATTTCTCAGTCAGCTGCTTAAGCTCTGCCGATGCCAGGTATTTCAGACTGCGGACGGCAACGGAAGGTGATTCAATTATGGCGTTCATCATCTGCTCAAGATGCGCGGCCAGTTGTTCCACCATCCTCCTGCTGTACACATTCCTGTTGTAAGTGACGCTGAGATCGAGCCCTGACCCGGTTTCGAGGAAATTGAAAACCATGTCGAACACACTCGATTGAAGAGACGCCTCCCTGTATTCTCTTATTCCTAATTCGGTGAATCCTCCTTCAATCAGTTTTGTAAGATGAAACTCTTCGTTCTGTACAATAACCTGTATATCGAACAATGGGTGACGGCTGCGGTCGCGGACCAGTTGCAATTCCGACACCAATTGATCAAACGGGTACAGCTGGTGCGCATAAGCGCCCAATGTCATTTTCTTTACCCGGTCCAGCAACTCATGAAAAGTATCGTCACCTGAAAATTGTGAGCGCAATGCAAGCGTATTCGCATAAAAACCGATCTGGTCTTCCAGGTCAGGATGTTCGCGGCCTGCCACGGGACTTCCAATGATGATGTCTTCGTGCCCGGTGTACCTGTACAATAACGCGTTCACTACGCTTAATATGCTCATGAACAAGGTAGCATTCTGCTGCGCACCGATTCCCTTGATCGCTCTATATACCTGCGTGTCTATCTGTTTGTATACAACACTGCCATTATAAGTTTTTACTGCAGGCCTTGGCTTATCTGAAGGAAGGTCTGTTACAGGCAATGGTCCGCTGAATTGTTGTAACCAATAAGATCGGTCTGCCTGCAATGATGCATTGCTCAACTGCTCCTGCTGCCATACCGCATAATCTTTATACTGGATACGCAGACCGTTCAATGTTTGCTGCCCATTATTTTTGAAAGACCTGTAGTAGAGCATCAGCTCACGTATCAGAACACCCATCGACCAGCCATCGCTGATGATGTGGTGCATTGCATAACTCAATACCAAACGCTTTTCATCAAGCTGGTACAATGCTGCACGCAACAATGGGCCTTTGCCAAGGTCAAAAGCGCGAACAAAATCCTGCTCAACCAGTTCCTTTATTAATTTGTCTGGATTTTCCTCTTCGCGAACATCACGATACGCAATAGAAAAATCAATCTCTTCTGCATCAACAATAAACTGGCGGACTTCGTCATTTGCATCTTCGCTGAATATTGTGCGCAGGCTTTCGTGCCGGGAAATCAATCTTGAAAAACTATGCGACAACGCCTCTCTGTCCAGTTCCCCCTCGAATACGTAAGCTCCCGGTAAATTGTAAGCAGCATTCGCAGCTTCAAACTGGCTGAGTATCCACAGGCGGCGCTGTGAAGCCGACACGGGATAACTCATTGCGGCGGGAGCTGCGTGAATTGAATGGAATTTACCGCGCTTGGTTTGTTCAATCAATTGCGCCTGTTGTTCGAGCACAGGGCGCAGGAACAATTCCTGCAAGTCTATCTTAATATCAAGCGTTCGGTAGAGCTGTCCCGCAAGACGTGTTGCTTTTAAACTGTTTCCCCCCAGCTCAAAGAAGTTATCTTTTACACTTATCCTTTCTTTTTCTGCTCCCAGCACATCGCTCCATATTGCCACCAGTTTTTCTTCTGTTGAAGTTCGCGGGGCAACATACGCTGTGCCGGTTTTCATATCAGCTGCTGATGGCTGCGGCAGTCTTTTCCGGTCGATCTTTCCATTTATCATTAATGGAAATGCTTCCATTTCTATGATGTAAGCAGGCACCATGTAAACAGGCAATTTCTCCTGCAGATAACTGCGCAACGCAGTTTTATTCAACAAGCCTTTGTTGACTACATAAGCGATCAGCTCACGCTCCGCTTCTCCTTTGGCAGTTACTACCGCTGACGTTATTCCTTCATATTGGCGAATGATCGATTCTATCTCTCCAAGCTCTATGCGATGACCGCGGATCTTTACCTGGTCGTCAAGGCGTCCAATGAACTCGATGGACCCATCCTCCAGCCAACGGCCAAGATCACCTGTACGGTACATCCGCTCACCATTGCGAAATGGATTGCTTACGAATTTTTCGGCTGACAGTTCCGGCCTGTTGAGATAACCACGGGCCACGCCTGCGCCTCCTATGCATATTTCACCAATGATGCCCGCGGGAGATAATGCATGATGACGATCACGTATGAATATGCTTTCATTCTCCAATGGCTTTCCAATGCTGAGCAATGCGGTTTCATGCAATTCGCAGCTCGTGCTCCAGATGGTGGTTTCCGTAGGCCCATAAACATGCACCACCTTAGTTGCATTCAATTGCTTTAACTGGTCGTATTTGTCCTGCGCAAGTGATTCGCCACCTACCAGGAAAACTTCTAATCCACTAAGGCTTTGCAAAGCTTCTTCCTGCTCCAGCAGTTGAGTAAGGCGCGAAGGAGTGACCTGCAATACATTCAACTGATGATCTGTGATTTGTTTCAGTATGAAAGCCGGGTCGTTGGAATCGATGAGGAATAATTTCATTCCATGAAGAAGCGATGCGATCAACTCCAGCACAGATATGTCGAATGTAAAACTGGTAGTAGCGCCAAACACCTGATCTTCACGCAGGAAAAAACGTTTTTCCATGTTATCGAGAAAAGAAGTAACATTCCTATGCTCGATCATTACGCCTTTGGGCTTGCCGGTGGAGCCGGATGTATACATCACATAAGCCAGGTCGCCCGGTTTATTGATTACAGGAAGATTTCCTTTTTGATACAGGTATTGGTGATCAAGAAATGATGAAAGCTCTTTTTCATCTATCACCAGTTTGCAACCGCTGTCTGCAATGATGTAATCAGTTCGTTCCTGCGGGTATGCCGGATCAATTGGAACATAAGCTCCGCCTGCCTTCAGCACCGCAAAAATTGTTATCACCATCCATTCGCTTCTTTGCAGTTGGATAGCGGCAAGATCATCAGGTCCAAGCTGGTATTGTTTCCACAGGTAAGAAGCGAGTTGGTTAGACAGTTCGTTCAATTCTTCATAGGTGAATTGCCTGTCTGCATACTGCAATGCGATCTTATCAGGAGAAGCTTTTACTCTTTGCTCCCAAAGATCAATGATCGTATGATCAGTATGATAGTTTCCCGATGAAGCATTGAAATCATCCAGCAAACGGCGCTTCTCATCCTGGCTCACCATTTCTATATCCGCGATCTTTTTCGCCGGATCATTCAATACCTGTGAAAGAATAGCAACATATATATTCCAGAAACGGGTGATCGTTTCTTTTTTAAACAGCTTTGTGCTGTACTCGATCTCCGCTAACCAGGTCTTGTTGGATGCGGCGACAAAATTGAAACTGAGATCGAGCTTGGCGCGCATGTTCTCAAATTCACCCTGTGGCGATCCGAATATATATTCATCTATTTGCTGCATTTCAAATCCATGCCAGCGATGAAGGTTTAACCGGTCATCAGCAGTCATCGAATTCTGCACCATCACCATTACATCAAACAAGGGATTTCTTCCAGCATCGCTCTTAATGGCAAGTGTATCCACGATCTTATCGAACGGATATTCCTGGAACTCTATAGCCCTGAACGTATTTTCAGAAACGCTCCTGAGAAATTCAACAAATGCATCCTCGCTGTTGATACGGTTCTGCAAGGGCAGCGTATTCATGTAAAGACCTATCTGGTCTTCAAGTTCATAATGATTGCGGCCTGAGACTGCCGACCCGACCGTAATTGTATCCTGTCCCGAGATTTTACTGAGCAGAATGGCAACAGTCGATTGAAAGAAAACAAAAGGCGTGCATTGATTGTTCCTGCAAAACTCCGAGATGCGATTGAACAACTCATGATCGAGCAGGAATTTTATGACAGCACCTTCAAAAGATCTTGCGACGGGCCTTACAAAATCAGCTCCAAGGTTGAGCGGTTCGGTGTTCGCCAGAAGTTGCGTTTTCCAGAATTCCTGTAAAGCATTTGCCCTCGGCATCTCGAGTTTCCTGTTCATCCAGTCCGTATACTCTTTGTATTGGATGGGCAAAAGATCAAGCGTAAATTTTTCCTGCCTGCAATAAGCGTTATAGAAATTCATTACCTCGCGCAGCAGCAATGTTACAGACCAGCCATCACTTATGATATGATGAATGGTCAATACAAGCGCGTATTCCTGTTTGCCAAGACGCACCAGCTTTACATTGAGCAGCGGGCCATCCTGCAGGTTGAAAGGATAGTTGGCTGCAATTTCAATTTCCTCTTTAATTGCTTTCTTTTTATCGCCCGCGATGCCGGATATGTCTTCAATAGTTATGGCAAATGGAATATGCTCCCGAACAATTTGCTTCAACTCTCCATCGATTTCGCCAAAAACGGTTCTGAGGCTTTCATGCCGGAGAATAACTGAATGAAACGCCCTGTTGAGATTTATTTCATCTACAATTCCTTTCAAATAAAATCCTGTTACAATATTGTATGCAGGCGCACCCCCTTCAAACTGGCTCATTATCCAAATACGCTTCTGCGCGTTGGAAGCAGGATAATATTCAGCGTTGCCAATAGCAGGTATCGGCGCAGAACTGAATTCATCCGTTGAGCTTTTGAGAAAAGCGATCAGCTCTCCTTTTGAAGACCGGACCCTGTCTATAACCTCTTCTACCAGGGCGCTCGTTTCTCCAACCAGTTTTAACTGGCCGCCTTCAAGCCTGGGAACGACATTATGTTTCCGGAGTTCTTTAATAATTTCCTGGGCACTCATATAATGATTTCTTTTCCTGATAATTGATTATTTTTTAACCAGAGCGTACTTTCAATAAGACTCACGAGACTGCCAAACGTGTTGCCGCGAAACACACGGGAGATATCTACCGTTATGTCCAACTCCTTGCTTATCGTATTGATCAACTCCATTGCCTTGATAGAGTCCAACCCGATCTCCGTTAACTCTGCAGCATGTTCAATATGTGCCTGGCTGAAATGCGGGACCTTTGAGCTGATCAGATCGAACAGGTATTTTTCTACCGCATCGCTGTCCATGTTTAAAAGAACAGCCTGTTTCAGCAAAGGATCACGTAAACGAGTGAAAGATGACGATTGCAATTTTGATGCTGCAGCAGGAAATGTTTGCTGCTCATACTGCTCTCTGCATTTTACCCTTTGCAACTTTCCACTTGTTGTTCTTGGAATTGCCAGTGGTTTTGTAAGTATGATGTCATAAGGTGTTATGCCTGCAGCAGCAATTACTTCGTTGCTTATCTGTTCGATGATCCGGGCATATTGCTGACCAATGAGGGCGGCTTTGGTCAACTCCGCAACCACTACCAGTTCATCTTCAAGCTCTGCGCGACCAAACACGGCAACTCCATTGGCGCTCACGCCATCAACGGCCTTGTACACTGACTGTTCGATATCGTAAGGATAAATATTCCTGCCTCTTACAACCAGCATCTCTTTTATTCTGCCGCTTATATACAATTCATTGTTATAAAAAAAACCTGTGTCCCCCGTGCGAAGGAACCTGCGGCTACCAATATTCACAAACAGGTCCTTGTCTTTCTTATTCCAGTATCCCTGCGTTACATTATCGCCTGCAATGCAGATCTCTCCCTCGCGCAACTCGCGGTCTGCCTGCGAACCACAACCAAATATTTTTACCTCAACACCGGCAGCCAGCTTACCCGAGCTTACCATTTTACGGGCGCCGGCAGTGGAACTATCCACAAGCTGAATACGATCAGTTGAATTGCTATCTGTATTCACAGCAATAACTCTGGGAGCGGTGTTGTCTTTCTTTACACCGGCTACCAGTAAAGTAGCTTCCGCCAGGCCATAGCAGGTAACAAATGCATTTTCATTAAACCCGATAAAGCTGAAACGTTCAGAAAACTGTTGCATGGTATCGGCCCTAACCGGTTCCGATCCATTGTATGCCACTTTCCAAGAAGACAGATCGAGATCATTTACCTGCTCGGGGCTTATACGGGAAACGCAAAGGTCATAAGCGAAATTTGGCCCGCCGCTGTGCGTCACTTTGTATTTCGATATGGCCCTTAGCCATTTTTTAGGGTCTTGCACAAATTGCAGGGGCGACATAACAATGCATGTGCAACCTACATACAATGCATGCAGGAGATTACCGATCAACCCCATATCGTGGTAGAAAGGAAGCCATGAAAAAATAACAGAATCGCTGTTGCATCCAAAAGTGTCGCTTATCGATCGTTGATTGGCAAGCAGGTTTGCAGCAGTAATAATTATACCCTTCGGATTTCCCGTTGATCCTGATGTGTATTGAATGAATGCCGGTTGACTATTGTCAGCCGGTTGATAAACATTGCCGGCACGAGGCGCATCCTCATCAGTAAACAGCCATTCTATGGAACTGTTCTGAAAAATATCTTCCTGCAATTTGCCTGCTCCTGAACCGGAGTGCCCGGTTGAAAGTATAATGTGTGCGCCGGAATCGTTCAATATTCCATCGAGCCTCGCTTTTTGTTTGGCTGCATTGGAAAAAAATACAGGAACAGCCGTAATGCCTGCATACTGGCACGCCAGAAAAGCAACTATGAAGTCTATAACATCGTAATAAAGCAGGATGGCCTGCTGTCCTTGCCAGTTCTTCTGTATTAAACGGGATGCCAGGGCCTTAACGCTTTCGTTTAATTGCGTGTAAGAAACCTGTCTTTCAATATCAGCGCCGTCTTCCAGCACAATGAAGGCCGGTTTGTGCGGGTGCATACGGGAATGTTCCGCCAGGTAACTGACGATATTAGTGTGTTGCATACAATAAAGTTTGAGAGATGATCTGTTGCTTCCTACTAATTGCTTGCGAGGATGTAGGGATAGCCTGAAGTAGTAAGCTTTAACCTGGCTTTATTAACCTCGTTAAAATCAGGTTTCATTTTTAGCTGGTAAAAGATATCGCGCATTCTCACAGATGGGTTTACCAACTCGTATATTTTTTTCAAACCGGGATCTGTTAACTGGCTAAGCGCAGGATACTGCAAAGGTTTTTCCTGTAGCTGATAGCTGCCGTTCTGATCAAGTACATAATTTTTTACAGGAAAAGAGCTTTTGCTAAACCTGGTCTCCAAAAATTCTTTCACTACCTGTTGCTCTGTCTGGCGCACGGTGCCGGCATCTTTACGTTGCAGGTAAAACCACAGCATAGGCGATTGATTGCACAGCAATAAGTTCGTGATCTGCCACCTTTTTAAATCAGGTAAAGCATAATATTTTTCACGAAGATGAGCGTTCCCGAAATTCATGTTCCAGGTATAAGCATCGTTCTTAACATCAAACTGGTTCTGGCAATGCAGAAGCAATTCCAGTCCACAGCCTTCAGCCATTTCGTTTAACGATTCGATGGTATAACTGTATTCCACGGGTTGTATCAGGCTATCTGTCATTTCTGCTTCATGCATGAGGGCATGGAGGTTCAGAAAATCACCCATCAGCGAATTGCTGTCATAGGGAAATCCTTCAATCAACTTCTTCGCAAGCGCCAGCTCAATTTCAAGATTAATACCTGAAGTAGCATCGTAAAAATTCCTGATGGCTTTCTGGCAAGCTGTAGTGAACAAGCGCTGGTAATAATTATACACCATCAGTTCAAGGATGCCATCCTTCTTCAATGCATTGCGCAGATGTTGCAGCGTGATCCATGGCTTTGCGTTGTGATGAATTACGCCCGTGCAGATCACGTAGTCGAATTGTTCTTCGTAATTGGCTTCATTCAAGCTTCTTTCTTCAAGCTGCAGGTTCTTAACGCCAATTTGCTCTGCATTCTTCTTGCAGGCGCTCAGCGATTGCACTGAAATATCTGTTCCTGTAACTTCTGCTTCAGGAAATTTTAAAGCGGTGAGCAAGGCCTGATTGGTACCACATCCAGCCACCCATATTTTTGGATTTCGTGGCATGCGGTTATGTTGCCATGAACCGATATCCTGGCTGAGAAATAAACCAGCAATATGTTCAGGATAACCCGGCAGCATCAAAGGAGGCCACGGGTAGTTATACCTGCCATAGAATTTCTTATTCACCTGGTCTACATCCCCTATGGTGTTGGCCAGTGTTTCGTTAAAAAGATCAGTGCTGTTCATACCTCTAGCAAATAATCTGTTGAAAGATTTACAAGTACGTTGCGGCTCAGCATATCAACACGTACAAGCAGCTTGCGCATGTTGTTTACCTGTATCACCTCACAGCAAAGCCCTGTCAGCGGACCTTTGCTGATCACCATTTGTCTCCCTTTCAGGAAATGATGATCAGAAACTTCCATGTCTGTTACACGGTCAACCAATAATCTTACATTATCGATAACCGAGTCGCTGACCTTTGCAATTTTTTTTCCTACACGCACATAGAATAATGCACCGTCAGTATCCATGCACGTGTAATAATTCTGCAGATCGTTCAGGTAAATAAAAAGGTAGGAGGGAAAAAGAGGTTCATCAACATAGTGTCTTCGTTTGCGTAATGATCTCAGCCTCTTTCTCATTGGCAGGAAAGATCGTATATCCATTTCCGTAAGCCTGCTGTGCAATTTTTTTTCCTGGCGTGGTTTTGTATAAAGAAGGTACCAGCCTTTTTGAAAAATTTCCATAGAATTTCTTCTTCAAGGGATGATTTAAATTATGTTCAAGGGGAAAATACATTGTATTGAGTATTAACGGGTTCGTACGCTTTAAGGCAGAGCTACCGCTACAGTAAGCGACACTTTCTGCATGCAAGAGACAATAAAATTTAGTGGTCTAAACTGTTTTAGTACCGTTTAGTAGCTTTTGTGGGTTGTAAAAATCAAGCGCCTTAATGGAATGAAAACATGATCCTGAAGACTTAGTGACACCTCGGTGACATAACAAGTGATTATGCCTTCTCGTTCGCTGAATTTTAAAATTAGACATAAAGAATACACTTATCATTGCGGTTACTACGAAAACTCGGTTCGGTTATTGCGAAAATTTTGCAATGTGGTTACAGAATAAAACTCCCGATTGATAAAGTTTAAAGTTTGAATCATACATCAAACATTCACCTCAACACAAGGCAATGTCTATGCCAATGTAATAATATATGCAACGATTATTTTTTTTCATCGCATGATAAAAAAAATAATCTTCTTAATTACAATTCATTAATTTTAGTTTCATCTGCTTCAAAAAATTTCTGGCACTAACATTAAACCATCCTTTCCGCTAAACAGTAGTTATCACCATTACAATTTTGAAAAAACATTTATTTAAAGCATAAATAATATGCCCGTCAATATAATTGGAATATCAGCATTCTATCACGACTCAGCCTGTTGCATACTTCAAAACGGACAATTGATAGCAGCAGCAGAAGAAGAAAGATTTTCGCGCATCAAAGCCGATCCATCGGTTCCAAAATATGCATTCCGCTATTGTCTTAATGAAGCACGGATATCAATGAATGATGTTGACTGCGTTGCTTATTACGAAAGCCCGCGCAAGAAACTTGCGCGCCAGCTCTGGAGTGGAATACTTGGCAGCGATCCATCATTACTGAAAACATATCAACCTAAAATGGTCGAGAATGAAATACGTGAAAAAACAGGCTACCAGGGACCGATCGTTTTTGTAGATCATCACATGTCGCATGCTGCAAGCAGTTTTTTCTGTTCAGGGTTTTCTGAATCTGCTATTCTTACAGCAGATGGCGTAGGTGAATGGGCTACTACTACCTATGGCACAGGCATTGGCAATAAGATCGATCTTTTTGAAGAAGTACAGTTCCCTGATTCATTAGGCCTTTTATACAGCACCATCACCAGCTATCTTGGCTTTGGCGTAAACGATGGTGAGTATAAAGTGATGGGGCTTGCGCCTTACGGCAAAGCGCTGTATACAGATAAAATATATGAACTGATCAGCAGTCCTGACAAGAGTGGTCAGTTTAGCCTGAACATGGAGTATTTTGGATTTCTTGTAAGCTCCTGCATGTATACGCGGGAATTTATTTCACTGATGGGAAGGCCGCCGAGGCATGATGATGATCCGCTCGATCAGTTTCACATGGACCTTGCAAAGAGCATGCAGGTAGTGCTGGAAGAAATACTGGTACAGAAATCATTCTACCTGCATGAAAAAACAGGAATGGAAAATTTATGCATGGCGGGCGGCGTTGCATTGAACTGCGTTGCTAACGGACAGGTGCTGAGAAAAGGTCCTTTTAAAAAACTTTATGTGCAGCCGGCGGCCAATGATGCCGGCGGCGCAATAGGCGCAGCAATCATGGCACATATAGAACTCACCGGCACAAGGCCGCTTACACAGAAACTGAAGCATGTATATCTTGGTCCTTCTTATTCTTCAAACGAAGTTGCTACGCTGCTGGAGTCGACAGGCTTAAATTATCTTGACCTGCGCGATCAAAGCGATGAATTATTTCGATTAACAGCCAGGCGCATTGCGGCGGGAAAAGTGATCGGTTGGTTCCAGGGAAAAATGGAATTCGGGCCAAGATCACTTGGGTCAAGGTCCATTCTTGCCGATCCGCGGAACGAAACCATGCGCGACCGCATTAATGCAATGGTAAAGAAGAGAGAAGGCTTCAGGCCTTTTGCACCAGCCGTAAGGTTGTCAAAAGCAAAAGAGCATTTCGATCTCGACCATGACTCCCCTTTTATGCTCGAAACATGCCAGGTAATTTCCGGCATGAACCTGCCTGCGATCACGCATGTTGACGGTTCTGCAAGAGTGCAAACGGTTGACGACGTTACCAATAAAAAATTCTATTCCCTGCTGAAGGCATTTGATGAGTTTACAGGTTGCCCCATCTTATTGAATACATCTTTCAATGTAAAGGGTGAACCAATCGTATGCACGCCGGAAGATGCGTTGCGCTGCTTTATCACAACCGATATAGATTGCCTTGTGATCAATGATTTTATTATCGACAGGGACAGCAATGGCCTCGATATGCTCAGGTACATTCTTTCCAGGGATATCCCCGCAAGAAGCGGGATAACACATGATGTGTACACCTTTATTTAATCTTTACAAAATGAAAAACAGACCTTCATCCTCTTCGAAAATAACAGCAACAGAAATAGCAGATCTCATTTTCACCGGCGAAAGCGATTATGAGCAGCTGGAAAAAATGATGTCGATGCTTGACTGCCCGTCACTGGAAAAAAATGCTAATGCCGATACGCCAGCCGATGCAGGCAGTGAGCAAATTGCATCTGTGGGAATATGGCAGCAATCGCCCGCTAATAAACATGCTTACAAAAGAGATCCAAAAAAACAGACAGAATGGCCCTTATGGGCTGATGTGCCTGAAATAAAACCAAAGGGGAGCAAAAAGCGCATTTTGCTTTTTGGAGAATCGGTGGCAAGAGGATTTCTATACGATCCTTATTATTCCGTATCAAAGGAACTGCAGGCTTCTCTTTTTGCAAACCAGGGTGTTGATAATACGGAAGTGATCGACCTTGCGAGGATCGCCATGCAAATGCCGGAATTGCTTAGCCTCATCAGGTCATCTGCAGCGCTGGAGCCCGATGCAGTAGTGATATTTGCAGGCAACAACTGGTTCTTTGCAGCTAATACGCAGCCGATAGATTTTACAGCATTGATGGAAACTTACAAAAAAGGTTCTTATGCTGCTGTAAAAGCATTCCTGGAAAAAATGCTTGCTTCGATCGTCAAAGACTTTTTGAAAAATGTTGAAGCTGTTTTCAGGCAGAGAAAAATACCTGTTGTTTTTGTGATCCCTGAATTCAACCTGAAAGACTGGAAAAGCGCGGAGATTGAAAGAATACCGGCATGGTCGCCCAATGGAAGTATAGAAGAATGGCTCAAAACTGCAACTGAGATTAAAGACTTGCAAGGCGGGCATAATGACGAATTCAGAAATCTTGCGGAACAAATGGTTGAAGCTGATAACTCTAATCCGCTCGGGTATGAATTGCTGGGAAAATATTATTTTAAAAACAACCAGCTTAACAAGGCCAGGAAATATTTTGAAGAGGCCCGTGATACCGTATTGTTCAACCGCAGCAACAACTCTATGCCGAGGTGCGTTGCTGCAATACGCCAGGCCGTTCTTGAGGAAGCGCCGCGCTGCCGGATGATTACAGTTGACCTGCAGCAAATATTTAAAGATGCTTACCCCGGTACCATTCCTGATCGAAAGCTATTCCTCGATAACTGCCATCTTACACTGGATGCTATTAAAACAGCTGTTAGAAATATTACGCCGGTGCTCACCAAAAATATTCCCGGGCTTCTGCCATGCAGGGATGTTGTGAAGATACCTGCGATAGCGCCTTCAGATCATGTAAAGGCGGTTGCGCATTTTAGTGCAGCGATTTATAATGCGCATCATGCACAGCCTTATGAAACGATAGCCTATCATTGTCATAAAGCAGTATCATTTTCACCGGGGATTAAAGAAACCATGCTCAAGTTCATAGATTTTTCAACAAGAAAGGCCAATTCGTTTCTTTGCAAAAGTTTCCAGGACCTGATGCTCACCGGAGAATTAACGCAATATGAGGGTGGATTTTCTCTTGGACATCCAAGGAATAATAAGCTGTTCGATGCAGTGCTTGTTGATGCAATAGCTGAAGCGCTGGAGTCTGCAGGCATAGATGGCAATATTAAAAACAACGTAGCTGCCTTAAGAATAAAGGAGTATGCTACTGAAAAAGAAAATGTGAACCTGCTGGAAACCTGTTACTGGAAACAGTCATATATTGAGTTCGCGTCCCCGGGCCTGGCCGACTACATGCAGGTACGCAGTGATGAGAGTTGCTTTTATTTTATTGCAGAAGGAGATCATTCAATTTCCATCAGGCTTACTTACAGAACTCCCCGCATCGATGCTGCACATTCGCTCACTATCCTTTTGAACGATGAGCCGCAACACATCGCTCAATTTCCTATGAATGAAGCATGGAATTCTGTTGAGTTCACGATGGAGCGGCATTTGATAACGAAGGGCATCAACAAGTTGACTTTTAAATGGCCTTACGCGCAGTATTCGCCAACGATCACGGAGCCGGCAAACGCAGATTCATTTTTACAGAATTTATTTCCGGTTTTTGGCGAGATATATGCATTGTCTATGACATCAATGGGAAGCATTGCGATGAAATACAAAACATCAGCAAGCAGTATCGACAGGACGATGGCTTAACGGTTGAATATAATTTTGTAAAAAAGGATTAACCCTGTAAAAGAAGGATATGAAATACCCGCTTGTTATTTTTTTTGTTTTAATAACGATGGGATCATCTGCCCAGTTCAGTAAACATTCACTGACAACAAAGACAGATTCGATCTATTCTAAAATATTGAAGGAAAACAGGATGGTATGGATACATCTGCCTGAGAAAGCAAGCCCGGATCAGCGCTACCCTGTAATTTATGTCCTGGATGGAGATGCTCAAACGTTTTTTATTCTCGATGCACTTGAAAAAAACGCCGGACGGGATGCAAAGTTCCCCCAGTACATTGTTATCGGGATCGGAAATATCTCCAGCCGTGAACGTGATTATACGCCTACTCATATCACTTCTTCCAGCTACATGGATGCTGCCTCCTTGAAGAATTCCGGTGGAGGAAAGCAGTTCATTTCATTTATGGAGAAAGAGCTGATACCCTATGTTGAAGCAAAGTATAAAGTAAGCCAGAAGCGTATTTTAGTAGGGCATTCCCTGGGTGGGCTGGCCGTGATAGACGTTCTGCTGAATCACACAGGACTATTCAATCAATACATAGCCATCGATCCCAGTCTGTGGTGGGACAACAGTAAACTTTTACAACAGGCACAAACAACACTGGCAAAAAATAACTTCAAGGATGTTACACTCTATCTGGGCTTGTCAAATTCATTGAGTACAAGAGAGTCGCTGGCCAAAATGAAAAGCAGCAATGGTGAAAAATATGGTTTGGTACGGCCGGGACTTTTGCTTACCGATCATTTAGACAGCAACCGGCAGAATAACCTGCGATATAAGTGGAAATATTATAATAACCACAACCATGCATCGGTATTTACGCCGGCAGTCACTGAAGCTTTACAATTCATCAACCAATGAATAAAATATCTTTTTGCACCGTGTGCAGGAACAGGCTGGAGTATGTGCGGCAAACGCTTCCTGTAAATATCCGTGAAAATGCAGCCTATGAAAATGTTGAATTTGTATTGCTTGATTATAATTCACCCGACGGACTGGAAGAATGGGTGAAGTCTGAAATGAAACAACATATCGAATCAGGGATTTTAAAATATTATAAGACAACAGAACCCGACCATTTCAAAATGTCTCATTCAAAAAACATGGCATTAAAGCTGGGCTCGGGAGATATCATTACTCAACTGGATGCCGATAACTATGCCGGCTTTAAATATGCGCACTGGCTGAACCAGGTTTTCTCACAAAAAGGAAAGAATACGCTTGTAAC
>JBAVMD010000396.1:0-22127 GCA_049689695.1 Chitinophagaceae bacterium
AAACACCCATAACCAAAACCACCAACATTAAATATTTCTTCATTTCATTGTTTTTAACAGGTCGCAAATATATATTTAATTGAAGCAAAGGTGAGACCACAACCGTAAAACGATGTTTAAGCGGTCAAATTCAATTAACAAGATGCTAACCCATTGCATTAAGATGTTCGTGGAGGTCCATTTCTGTTTTAATTAACACATCCCTTGCCTTGCTACCCTGGTTGGGGCCTACAATCCCCGCAGCTTCAAGTTGGTCCATCAACCGTCCCGCCCGGTTATAACCAAGTTTCATGCGCCGCTGCAACAGCGAGGTAGATCCAACCTGGTTCTGCACAATCAGTTTGGCAGCGTCTTCAAATAACGGATCGCGGTTGGAGAGATCGAAGTCTTTTCCTTCCATTTCTTTTTCGTCAACATATTCCGGTAACAGAAACGCCTGCGGATAGCCGCGCTGCTCGCCAATAAATTCCGTGACAAGCTCCACTTCCGGTGTATCTACAAATGCGCATTGCAGGCGGGTAATTTCGCCATTATAAGATACCAGCATGTCTCCTTTGCCAATCAGCTGCTCTGCGCCGCCGGTATCCAGGATGGTACGCGAATCGATCTTAGAAGAAACTTTAAATGCAATACGTGCAGGAAAGTTCGCTTTGATAGTTCCCGTAATAATGTTCACGGAAGGACGCTGTGTAGCAATGATGAGGTGAATGCCCACCGCCCTGGCCAGCTGCGCCAGCCTTGCTATAGGCATCTCCACTTCTTTACCCGCAGTCATGATAAGATCTGCAAATTCATCTATCACCAATACAATGAATGGAAGGAACTGGTGACCTTTCTGCGGATTTAATTTACGCTTGATGAATTTTTCATTGTACTCCTTAATGTTCCTTGCACCTGCTTCTTTCAGGAGATCGTAACGATTGTCCATCTCAATGCACAATGCATTCAAGGTATGCACTACTTTCTTTGTATCGGTAATGATAGCTTCTTCTTCGCCCGGAAGCTTTGCAAGAAAATGTCGTTCGATGGTGCGGTAAATGCTCAGCTCCACTTTCTTGGGATCGACCAGCACCAGCTTTAACTGCGAAGGATGTTTTTTATACAGCAACGATACAAGTATAGCATTCAATCCAACTGATTTACCCTGGCCGGTAGCCCCCGCCATCAGCAGGTGCGGCATGGCGCTGAGGTCTACAATGAAGTTTTCGTTATCGATCTTTTTGCCAATGGCAATAGGAAGATTGAAATGATTGTGCTGGAATTTATCCGATGCCAGCAATGTTTTCATGCTTACGACCGATTTCTTCACGTTCGGCACTTCTATACCGATGGTGCCTTTGCCCGGAATGGGTGCAATGATGCGTATGCCCAGGGCCGCAAGGCTAAGCGCAATATCGTCTTCCAGGTTTTTAATGCGGGATATCCTTACACCGGCGGCGGGAACAATTTCGTAAAGGGTTACTGTTGGCCCAACCGTTGCGCTGATCTTTTGTATGGCGATGTCGTAATTCTTAAGTGTGTTGATGATCTGGTTCTTATTTGTTTCCAACTCCGCGGCATCCTGAACAATTTTATCGCCTCCATGATTTTCTAAAAGATCAAGTGTTGGATATTTATAGTTCATTAAGTCAAGCGTTGGCTCATAAGGCGGCAGCTCATCAACCGCCTTTACGCCCGGTTCTTCAATTTTTTCTTCTATTTCTTCATGTACCGGTTTTATTTCAAGCTCTATATCCTGTCCATTGGCCCGCGTGCCTGTACTCACCGGTTTTATTTTTTCAACAGGTATGGTTACTACAGGAGGCAATTCTTGTTTTACCGGCGCTTCTGCTTTTTTGGGTTTCGTTACTGCCTGTTCAACTACTTCTTCCTTCTCTACTACTTTAAAATCGTTCATCCTGCTTTTGTCATCGCTCTGCGGAGGGATTACTACAATGCCCCCTTCTGATTTCAGGTAATTCTTTTCAGCTTTGGTGGCGGCAACAGCCGGTATGTCTTTGCTGATGGTATCCTCTTCAATTGGCTCTTCGGTTTCAGTGATCGCTTCAACTGTTTTAGATTTTTTAGCTGGCAGACTGAATACCGGGTTGAAACGCCAGATAAAATACGCAAGCCCGGTTACAGACAGCAGCACCGCAGTGCCCGTCCAACCCAGCAGGTTTACCAGCCAGTTGCTCACCAGGTTGCCCACGGCACCGCCCCAGGGAAAATCATCTGCCGGCAACAAAAAAGAAAGGGTCACAGAAAAGAAGAGCAATCCTGCCAATACGTAACGAACATTACGACTTATAGAGAACAGGTTTTTCTTGAACAAGAGATTAAGGCCTATTACAAAGAAAAGACTGCAGAGCAGGAAAGACGCCAGTCCAAATCCTTTAAAGATGAAGAAATGCGCGGTCCAGGCTCCCAGGTAACCTAAGAGGTTGGCCACCTTAACGTTCTTGGCAGAAAGAAAATCTGATCCTGTTTTGAATACTTTATCCTGGTCTTCCTGCCAGGTAAAAAGGTAAGATACAAAGGCAAGGAAAAGAAAAGCGCCAAGCGCAACCAGCACCGCTCCGGTTATTTTATGGGTACGTTCATCCTTCACCAGTTGCTTCACCTGTACCTTCTCCTCTTTCTCCGGGGTTAGCTTTGCGGGTTCAGGTGGTTGGCTTTTCCTGGATTTCAGTTTATTTGCCATGACGGCAAAGATAGGTATAAGAAAGAATTTGTATTTTTCGACATGGTATTCTCTTTACCTCATTTTATTCAAGTTTTATGCACCTCAACGCAGCTGTCATGAGTTATTCAAGGTGGCTGCTTTTGGTATTGCCCCTGGTTCTTGTTTCCTGCGGCCAGCAACCGTCTGGCCAGCGGAATGCAGGAACGGCCGTAACCGTAGGCGATATCAGGTTTTCTAAAAGCATGTATAAGGACCTCAGGTATGAAGTGGTACCGCCTGATAGTGTGAAAGGTGACGATCTCGCTAAAGTTCGTATAGATAAAATGCTGCCGGAAGAATGGCGTAGGCACCGTGTTCCCGCAGGCATCATTGAAAAAGAATTGCTGCTGAAGTTCAGTTTCAGCAATTCGTCTGACTCTACACAACACATTTATTTCTATCCCGGCGCTTATTTCAGCAAATTCGATCTGTTCAGGCTTTCGGCAGACAGCAGCCGGGTTGATTTCGTATCAGAAAGTTCAACACCCGAAAAATACCGGGCAGGTTTTCGTTTGCTGCAGTTAGCGCCAGGCGAACAAAGCAGCTTCATTGCACGCATGCAGTTTGTACGCACATCCGCTACCATGTTCTACCCGGCGGCTCTGCAAAAAGATTTTGTGGTATCATTTATCTACGACAAAATCCAGGTGCGGGCCAACAGCAATATGATCACTTATATTGTTGCGGGCGTGATGCTGATGATGATCTTTTATTCAGTAGCAGTTTACAACAGAACCGGTAATCCCGAGTTCCTGTATTACTCAGGTTATGCCGGCTGCCTTGCGCTGTTGTTTTTCTTAAAAGCTTTTCTTTTATACGATTTTACCCGGTTTAATTTCTTTTTTGAGAGTTATTGGGATTTCCTGGTGCAATGCATCGGCATTGGATGCTATTTCATTTTTATCAGGAGATTTCTGAACACAAAAAGAAATTATCCTTTTCTTGAAACAACTTTCCGTATTGCGCAGGCAATATTGGTGACTTGCCTCAGCGTGTATACGATATTGTATTTCTTTACATCGGATTTTATCTGGGTAAACCGATTTGAAAATTTCACCAAGCAATCATTGCTGGTATTTGGATTGATATTTATCATTTATGGCATAAGGCACAGGAAAAACAAATTATTACAGTACCTGGTCAATGGAAATATCCTGCTGCTTATTTTTTCGCTGATGTCTTTGCTGATGATCATTTCCCCTTTAAAAGTAGTTCCGAGAGATTCGCAATTTGATTTCCTCAATAGCGCCATCATTTATTACGAATTTGGCCTGGTATCAGAACTTGTTTTATTCCTGGCTGGTCTTGCTTATAAGAACAAGAAAGAAACGATCGAAAGAACAAGGGAGAGAGAAAGGCTTCGCATGGATAATGAAAAGAAAGAACTGGAAAAGCAGATGGCCATCATGGAAGCGCAGCAGGAAGAGCGCAACCGCATTTCTGCAGATATGCACGATGAACTTGGGTCGGGTGTTACTGCCATCAGGCTGATGAGTGAAATTGTGAGGACCAAGATGAAGGAAAATACTTTGCCTGAAATAGATAAGATCTCGAATTCAGCCAACGATCTCATCACCAAGATGAATACCATCATCTGGACCATGAGCAGCTCGAATGATACCGTAGAGAACCTTGTTACCTATATCCGCACACATGCACTGGAGTTTTTTGAAAGCACTCATATCGACTGCAATTTCAATATTCCTTCAACTATTCCCTCGATAGAACTGAGCGGAGAGAAGAGAAGAAATATTTTTCTTGCGGTGAAAGAATCGCTCAACAATATTGTAAAGCATGCAAAGGCAACTACTGTTACCATTGATGTGCTGATAACCGATAAGCTTACTATCAGCATTCAGGACGATGGTGTAGGCGTTGATTTTGAAACCATCCGCAGGTTCGGCAATGGGCTGAAGAATATGAAGTCACGGCTGGAACGCATCAATGGAAAGTTCACTATTATTAATAAGGGTGGGGCGCTGACGCAATTTGAAATGATGCTCTAGGAGAGAAGGCACAAGGCACAAGATACGAGGTACAAGGAGCAAGGAACAAGGCACAAGAAGCAAGAAAAGAAAAAAGCAAGAAGCATGCCCCTTGTCTTGCTTCTTGTGCCTTGTTCCTTGTGCCTTTTACTCAACACCCGGTTGCCTGAGTGGTATTCCCTTCTTCGCCTCATCCACCATTCGCTTTACATCTGCCAGTAATTTCTTTGCATCGTATACAATACCATCTTTAATAGTGTATTTCACTCCGCCTGCACGAATAATTTTGTTTTCGGCATTCAATCGGATGGCGCCTGTGCCATAGAGCACCTGCAGGTTCTCCAAAGGATTTGCATCTACAATAACGATATCTGCAAGCTTGCCAACTTCAACAGAGCCGATGTCTTTATCGGCCCCCAATGCCTGCGCGCCATATAAGGTAGCGGAGCGGATCACTTCCAGCGGATGAAACCCAGCTTCGCGCAGCAATTCCAGTTCACGGATATAACCGAAGCCATACAACTGGTAAATAAATCCATTGTCAGATCCCGCAGTTACCCTTCCCCCACGGTTCTTGTATTCATTTACAAACGTCATCCACAGGCGGTAGTTTTCTTTCCATGCTACTTCCTGCTCCGTTCCCCAATTGTGCCAGTACGATCCATGCGATACACGGCTGGGCTCAAAGAATTTCCATAACGAAGGGAGCGTGTATTGATCGTGCCATTCAAGCCGCCTTGTTTTGTGCAGGTCGCGGCTTGCCTCATAAATATTGAATGTGGGATCGATGGTGAAATCGAGGCTCAGCAATTCGTTCATCACTTTGTTCCAATGATCGCTGTAAGGCGCGGCTGCCTGCTTCCATAATTTCCCGGCTTCTTCAAACCTGTCCTGCTCATTTGCGTAATTGTAATCCGGCGGATAGTTCTGCACCGTTTTATCTGTGAACAAGGCTTCAGGCAATCCATACCAATGTTCCATGGAGGTAAGTCCGGCACGCGCAGAATGCAGCACATTCCACCTTGCAACCGCCATTTGCGCATGATGACAGGCAGACCTGAGACCAAGCTTTTTGTTTTCGCGCAAAGCTGCATCCATCACCTGTGGCGCAGCGCCAAAAAACTTTATTCCATCGGAGCCTTTCTTTGCGTTCTCCTGCACCCATTCAATAGCCTGGGCTGCTGTTGTAATGGGTTGCTTTGCCCCCATGCCAAAAGCTGTATAAGCAAAAATGCGCGGTGCTGTAATGAGGTTGCGCTGGCTTTTCTGCTTCTGATCGAGCACCCAATCCAATCCATTGCCGCAGGATGGGTCACGTATGGTTGTAATGCCATGTGCCATCCAGAGCTTAAAAACATATTCAGCGTTTGCACCCTGCTCTTGTCCGCCGATGTGTCCATGCATGTCGATAAAACCCGGCAACGCATACATGCCTTCGCAATTGATTTCCTTGCCGCCCTCTTTTAGTTTCGGCCTTGATTTGTTATCTATCGCCATGCCCGGACTGCCTACCTGGGCAACCTGCACAATCCTGTTGTTCTCGATCAATATATCCACCGGTCCAAGCGGAGGTGCGCCGGTACTGTTAATGAGTGTTACTCCGCGCAGAATGAGCTGCGGAAATGGGCCCTCTCCTTCTTTTTTCTCAGGAGCTTTGGCTACCTGCGCCCGTATGGAAAGCAGGATGCAGCAGCTTACAAGTGTTGCAATCAATTTTCTCATAATTTGTGCTTACTTTGGAAAGATACAATACGGCGCAATACAACTTATGAATGATCAGACAAAATGGGAGATCCGGCCCAGGCGGGGATGGTTTGAACTTGACCTGCGGGAATTGTTCCATTACAAAGACCTGTTGTTCCGGCTGGTCCGGCGCGATTTCCTGATGTTGTACCAGCAAACATTGCTGGGGCCTGCATGGATCATTCTTCAGCCTTTGTTTACAGTGCTCACGTACGTACTCATTTTTCACAGAACGCTTGGCATACCAACCAATGGCGTTCCGCCTTTTCTTTTTTATCTCACCGGCATCACGCTCTGGAATTTATTTTCAGACATATTTGTAGGAACGTCAACCACCTTCACCAGCAACATTCAGATCTTCAGCAAGGTTTATTTTCCAAGGCTGATCGTGCCGTTTTCTACTACGCTACTGCATTTCAGCAGGCTGGGTGTGCAGTTGCTGTTATTGGTGGGTGTAGTTCTTTTTTATCATTTCACCGGCAGGTATCCCATGACAACCGGCAACTGGTTCTATGCCATACTTCCGGTATTTGTTGCGGGCAGCTTAGGGCTTGCGGGCGGACTTTTATTTTCAGTTTTAACTGCAAAGTACCGCGACCTCACCAACGTGCTTCATTTAATGGTGCGATTGCTGATGTTTGTTTGCCCGATCTTCTTTTCAACTTCTTTTATTTCCGAAGACATGCGCTGGATCATCAACCTTAATCCTCTTGCACCTATGTTCGAGCTGTTCAGGTATGCATGGCTTGGTACAGGCACATTTACGATCATGCAGTGTGCATACAGTTTTTCTGCCATGGCGATCCTTTTATTCGCCGGCATCATTTTATACAATAAAAAAGCAGATACCCTGCTGGATGTAGTTTAATTATGCAGAATCCGTTAATAGAGGTGGTGAATGTTTCAAAACGGTACAAGCTTACAAAAGCGGGATCGGGTTCGTTGCGCCAGGATATGAAACGCGCCTGGCTGAATGTTTTTAACAGGAAGAATGTTTTTTTTAATTCATCGGACCCTGACAATATTCTTACTGACCTGTGGGCCCTGCGCAATGTAAGCTTTACGGTAGCAGAGGGGGAAATTCTCGGCATCATCGGCCCGAATGGCGCAGGCAAATCCACTTTGCTGAAAATACTTTCCAGGATCACCCGCCCTACTGAAGGTTTTGTAAGAGGCCGTGGCAAGATCAGCAGCCTGCTGGAAGTAGGTACCGGTTTTCATCACGAGCTGTCTGGCCGCGAGAATATTTTTCTCAGCGGGCATATGCTGGGCATGAAGAAAGCAGACATCAACAATAAGTTCGATGAGATCGTTCATTTCTCCGGTGTAGCGCAGTTCCTGGATACGCCGGTAAAGCGGTACTCATCCGGCATGTATGTAAGGCTGGCTTTTGCCGTGGCTGCGCATCTTGATCCGGACATCCTGATAGTTGATGAAGTTCTTGCTGTTGGCGATGCCGAGTTTCAAAAAAAATGCATTGGTAAAATGAAAGAAGTGTCGCAGGAAAAAGGAAGGACCATCCTTTTTGTAAGCCACAGCATGCAGGCCATCACCAATCTTTGCACCAGTGCATTGCTGCTGCAGAAGGGAAGCATTGCTGCCGCAGGATCGCCTGCCCAGGTGGTGAACCAATATTTTTCAGGCTTTCATAAACAGCAATTGAAGCGGGAATGGCCGGCTGGTCAAACCGCGCCGGGTAATGCATTTGTCAAATTGCGAAGCGTGGAACTTGTGCCTGATCTGCCGGATGGGCAGGTGCAGATAGATATCCGCACGCCGATGAAATTGCGTTTTACATTTTACAATCACACTCCGGGCATTCAACTTTCTACCGGGCTGCATTTATTTACAATGGCGGGAGAATGTATTTTCGATATCAGTTCTGCTGCCGCTGAATACAAAGAAGGTTTGATGGAAGGAGAATGCAAAATCCCCGGGAATTTCCTGAACGATGGATCGTATTATTTTTCAATCATTTTTGTTCAGGACACTTCTAAACCCGTATTTTATTTTGACAACTGCCTGCAATTTGATGTGGAGGATTACAGAGAAAATATGGCATGGTATGGAAAGTGGAGAGGATATGTGCGGCCGCAATTTCCTTTTGTTCTTAAACAATCCGGCAAGGCCGATTTAATTGATTAAACCAGAAACGTGACGCGCATCCCGGAATCCCCGCCTGTAATTAAACCTGTTCCTGCCGGTGTTTTACGACCACGATGGTCTGTAATGATCCCTGTTTACAACACAGCATCATTTTTAAAAGAGGCAATTGCCTCCGTACTGGCGCAGGACCCCGGTGAGGACATTATGCAGATAGAAGTTGTGGACGATTGCAGCACTGATGCCGACATCAGGCAGCTTGTTGAGGAAACAGGTAAAGGAAGAGTGTTGTATTATGTGCAGCCTCAGAATTCAGGAAGTGTGCGCAATTTTGAAACCTGCCTGAACAGGGCTAAGGGAGAGATCGTTCATTTACTGCATTCTGACGATAAAGTGCTGCCGGGTTTTTATGAAAAGATGAATGAGCTTTACAACCTGTTCCCCGAAGTGAGCGCAGCATGTGCCAATTATATTTACATTGATGAAAACAACAAGTTCCTTTTCAATAACAATACAGAAGCAACTGAAAAGTGCGTACTGCATGATTTTATTTTAAGAATAGGCGAACGTTGCTTTGTTCAGTATGCCAGCATGACCGTAAAGAGAAACGTATATGAACAAACCGGTGGATTTTACGGCGTTAATTATGGCGAAGACTGGCAAATGTGGGGCACGATAGCAAAAGATTTTTCCATTGCGTACACACCGGAAGTACTGGCTGAATACAGGATACATTCATCTAACATTTCTTCTAACAGTTTCAGGACAGGCAAAAATTTTGTTGATATTACTAAGGTCATCAATAAGGTAAATACTTTCATGCCGCCTGGCGCCGACAAGGAAATGATAAGAGCTCATGCATTCAGGAACTATGCACGGTTTGCGCTGGCTTTTTCAGAATACATCTGGCATGTAAGCAGGGACAAGAAAACAGTGATGATACAGGTAAAAGGTGCGTTGAAGATGCATAGCGATCTTTACATTCTCCGTAAAGCTCTAAAGGTGATTGCCAAAATAATGCTTCATCCCGTGCGCAGGCTGGTGGGAAATGTAAAACACTAATTGTTACACGTTATGAAAATTCAGCTATGGTCAATAGGAAAGCCGCACGATAAAGAGCTGAAGGCTGCCATAGAGCAATTCACGCAGCGATGCAATAATTATTTTACGGTGGAATGGAACATTATTCCTGCGCCCAAACACGCCGGCATGATGAGTGAAGCGGATTTAAAAAAGAAAGAAGGCGAAATGGTTTTACAATTGCTGGAGAAAACAGATTACCTGGTGGCGCTGGATGAGCATGGCAAGCAATTTACATCGGAAGGGCTTGCAACTTTTATTAATACAAGAGCTAATGAAAGCACGCGCAACCTGGTGTTTTTGATTGGCGGCGCTTTCGGGTTGCATGAGACTGTTTTAAAAGCCGCGCATGTGAAGTGGTCTTTATCATCGCTTACGTTGCCGCATCAGTTGGTAAGGCTGGTGCTTGCGGAGCAGCTTTACAGAGCATTCAGTATTTTGAGAAATGAGAAGTATCATCATAAGTGAGTGAAGGGGAACGTGTCCCGATAGCTATCGGGATCAGGATTAGTCAGGATTTATTAAGATCAGTTGCTGATGATGCTTATGCGCTCAAAACTTTCATGAACAAATCCTGATAAATCATAACCAATCCTAATGATCCGCGTTCCCTTTCTTATTCTATCTTTAATAAAACCCAAGACCGGATGTTCACAATAACCCTCACGATCATTATTCTCACCTGCCTGGTTTCCATAGCTGCTTTCAGTAATCAAAAGATACAGGAAGACCTGATCTTCTGGCCCGCTGCCATGAACAGGAACGGGCAATATTACCGTTTCCTTACTTATGGTTTTATTCATGCCGACTATATGCATCTTGCTTTCAACATGCTTTCTCTCTGGTCGCTCGGGCAAGCTCTTGAAAAAACAAATCCGAGGCTCGGTAACATTTCATACGAAACACTTTTTGAAGACAAGGCAAGGCTTTACTATGCGCTGTTGTATTTGCTGGCGATCATTATCTGCACGTTGCCCGATTATTTTAAGAACAGGACCAATTATTCTTACAGGGCGCTGGGAGCGTCGGGCGCTGTTTCAGCGGTGATCTTTTCAGCTATTGTGCTGGAGCCTAAGATGGGCCTGGGCTTATTTTTCATTCCTATCCCCATCCCGGGTTATATTTTCGGTTTATTATTCCTTATTGTGTCAACTTATCTTGCAAGAAAGGGCGGTGATAATATCGGGCATGGAGCGCACGTCACGGGCGCCGTGTTCGGGTTGATATTTACCATTGTTGCTGCAAAGCTTGCATCGAATTATGATGTGATGGGTGAGTTTGTGAGGGCGCTGCAGAGGTAGCTGCGAGCTGTGAGCTATGAGCTTTGAGCTTTGAGCGGCGAGCAACATGTTTCTCTGCTCGTAGCTCATAGCTCGTAGCTCGCAGCTAAAAACTCTAACCTCAATACCCTGCCCGTTTGTTCCGTTAAGCGAAAGCGTTCGTCAATACGCATTCCAACTACCCAGATTATTTTCTTATCCATTTCCAGCACCCATACTTTTTCTTTATCGGTGGCGGATAATTTCTGATCGATAAAAAACCGCGCAAGCTTTTTCTTTTTTTTCATGCCCAGCGGGTAGAAATAATCCCCGGCTTTCCAGGGGCGAAGGAGAAGGGGGAACCGGATGTCTGATGCATCGAGTAGAGCAATGTTGGGGGTCGGATGGCTGTTTTGCTCAACGCTCGCAGCTCTAAGCTCACAGCTTAACTTCAAATTGCCAGCTGCAAATTGAAAACTTCCCGGCGCCTCAATTAAAATATGCCTCGCTTCTGTTGTAGCCAGGGGCGCAAGAATAAGCCAGTTACGGTTGCGCAGTATGCGGTGCGTGGCAGACGCAATGTAACGGCCGGATTCACTGTCTAAAAGACCAAGCGCTTCTTCAGATTGTTTTGCAGTGAACCCCAGGGGATGCATCAATTCAAAAAGGACAGTACGCGCCGCATTTGTTTTTTTTAGTTTAAGAATCGGGATGTGCCGCTCCCCTCCCTTTGTTTCCACCAATTTATTTAATAGCTGGTCGAGGTGCTGGCGGTACAGGTATTCTGTTTCACGAAAGCGTTGCAGATTGGCTGCGAGATTGGATTCAACCTGCGGGTAGATCTCGCCAAGCAAAGGAATTACCTTATGCCTGATGTAGTTTCTTGTATAATGATCTTCTGCGTTGGAACTATCTTCTACCCACTGTAGCTGGTTATCTTCTGCAAATTTTTTCAGTTCTTCTTTCGTGGCAAATAAAAGCGGCCGCACGATATTTCCCTGCTTGGGCAGAATGCCCCGCAAGCCGGTGATACCGGTGCCTTTGAAGAAATTCATGAGCAGGGTTTCGATGTTGTCGTTTGCGTGGTGGGCGGTGAGGAGGTAGGTTGGTGAGTGGTGAGTAGTGAATGGTGAATGGTGAGTGGTGAGGGGTGAGTAGGGTGACTTACTCACTACTGACAACTCACTACTCACAATCTCTTCAAACCAATGGTAGCGCAGTTCACGTGCAGCAACCTGGATGGAACATTTGTGTGTGCCTGCGTATGCTTCGGTTTCGAAACGTTTGGTGAAAAAGGGTACGTTGTATTTAGTTGCAAGTGCGCGTACAAATTCTTCGTCGCGTTCACTTTCTGCACCGCGAAGCTGGAAGTTGCAATGCGCTATCGCGAAATTATATCCTGATAATTTGCACAATTCACACAACACTATTGAATCAACACCTCCGCTAACGGCAATAAGCAACCGGTCTTTCGACTGAAAAAGATTTTCGTTGTGGATGAAGTGGTGGAATTGTGAGAGGAGATTCATTAATTGATAATTCGTGTAATTCGTGTTCTAAATTTGTGTTCTAAAATATCAACTCTTCATACGCACTTCTCAATTCCCCATACGCCCGATCTTCACCCGCCTTCTTAGCAACAACCATCCCCTTCTCGTACCATTCAATGGCCAATGCCTGCTCACCGGTTCGGTCCATTAATTTGGCGAGGTGATAATAAGAACCCACATAAGCAGGATCCCGTTCCAGTAATTCTTCAAACAATCGCCTGGCTTCCGCATCTTCACCCTCTTTAATATACTCCAGCGCCAGCGCATGCTGCAGGAAAGAATCACCGGGCGTTGCAAGCAGGAATTCCTTTAATTTTTCGATCCTGTTCATAAGAGAATAAAAAAAATGATGAATTCTTTCACACCTATCTTTGCGCCACTTATATTTGTGGCAACGATTTAGTTGCATAAACAACTTCTGCGTTCACCCGGAAGTTCAAACAAAAAAGGTATATGAAAATATTAGTGTGCATCAGCAAAACGCCGGACACTACGGCAAAAATAGCCTTCACTGATAACAACACGAAATTCGTGGAAGCAGGCGTGCAGTGGATCATCAACCCATACGACGAATGGTATGCCCTGGTGAGAGCGCTGGAGCTTAAAGAAAAAGATGCTTCCACCGTAATTCATCTTATCAATGTAGGCGGAGCAGATTCTGAGCCCATTATCCGCAAGGCGCTTGCGCTGGGTGGTGATGAAGCCATCCGCGTAAATGCATCGGATACCCGCGACAGCTTTTTTGTGGCTTCCCAGATCGCAAAACTGGCGAAGGAAGGCGGTTACGACCTGGTGTTTACCGGCAAAGAAACCATTGACTATAATGGCTCCTCCATCGGAGGCATGATTGCGGAACTCCTGGATATGCCTTATATATCTCTCGCTACCAAATTTGAACTGAACGGAACTACAGCAACCATCAATCGTGAAATAGAAGGCGGCGAAGAAACCTGCGAGGTAAACCTGCCTGTAGTGGTAAGCTGCCAGAAAGGAATGGCCGAAGCGCGTATCCCGAATATGCGCGGCATCATGGCTGCACGTACCAAGCCTTTAAAGGTGGTAGAGCCGGAGGCCGTTGAGCCTTTAACCAGTGTAGTAAATTTTGAGCTGCCAGCACCCAAGGCCGGTGTAAAACTGGTGCCTGCGGATCAACCGGAAGAGTTGGTGAGGCTGTTGCATGAGGAAGCGAGAGTGATCTGAGAGATAAGGGACAAGGTACAAGGCACAAGGGACAGGGAAGACAAAAGAGAAGAAGAAAGAAGGAAAGAAAGAGAGAAGAGAAGAGAAGATAAAAGAATAAATTTCAAAATTCACGCCCGATGGTTGTCGGGACAAAATTTTTTCGATGAGCGTTTTAATTTTCATAGACCATGCTGATGGACATGTAAAAAAAGCATCGCTGGAAGCATTGAGTTACGGTTCGCAACTGGCTGCGCAAACAGGCACTACCGCCGAAGGCGTGCTGTTGGGCACGGTGAATGAAGACGTTGCTGCCTTAGGCAAGTATGGAGTGAAGAAAATACATCACGTGAACGATGCAGCCTTTGATCACCTGGACGCACAGGTGTTCACCAAAGCAATTGCAGATTTGGCTCAATCCGCCGGCGCTAAAGTGATCGTTTTTTCAAACAACCTGAACGGCAAATCCATCGCCCCGCGCCTGGCTGCGCGATTGAAAGCAGGGTTGGTTGCAGGAGCCATTGCATTGCCCGATACATCGAATGGTTTTGTTGTGAAGAAGAACGTTTTTTCAGGCAAGGCTTTCGCGAATGTTTCCATCAATACCGATATCAAGGTCATTTCACTCAACCCTAATTCCTTTACCATAGTTACAGGTGAAGGTACCGCGGAAGTGGTGAGCGCCAACGTGAGCGCAGACGCCGCTAAAGTGAAAGTAACGGCAACCAATAAGGTAAAAGGCGAAGTGCCGCTGAGCGAAGCCGAGCTGGTGATAAGCGGCGGCCGCGGATTGAAAGGGCCCGAGAACTGGGGAATGATCGAAGAGCTTGCAAAACTGCTGGGAGCCGCTACTGCGTGCAGTCGTGCTGTGGCAGATGCACATTGGCGCCCACATCATGAGCATGTAGGACAAACAGGTCTTGCGATTGCGCCTAACCTTTATATGGCCATCGGTATATCCGGGGCTATCCAGCACCTGGCCGGCGTAAACCGCAGCAAGGTGATAGTGGTGATCAATAAAGATCCTGAAGCGCCTTTCTTCAAAGCAGCGGATTATGGCATTGTGGGCGATGCGTTCGACGTAGTGCCCAAGATGATCGAGGCGGTGAAAAAGATGAAAGGAATCAACTGATAATTGTAAAATTTTTTCATAAGAATTTATTTTGAAAAGGAGTGTTTTCTGCACTCTTTTTTTTATAAAAGCTGGCATCAAAAATGGATTTATGTTTTATTGATTTTAAGCATAAATCCCGTAGGTTTGCCCTACTCAAAAAGTAAGGTATCAGGTTCAGCTTTTGATTTGGATTCTTGATTATGAAGAAGATAGAATTAGAAATTGTTGCTTTATCGCATAGCATTACGCAGACGCATTCGTATGCCGTGGTATTGGGTGAGGTGAATGGGCTGCGTCGTTTGCCTATCGTAATAGGCGGCTTCGAAGCCCAGGCCATTGCAGTGGCGCTGGAAAAAATGCATCCGAGCCGTCCGCTCACACACGACCTGATGAAGAACTTCATGAATGCTTTCAATATCGATCTGCAGGAGATCATCATCTGCGATCTGCAGGAAGGCATATTTTATTCGAAACTGGTTTGCATAAGCGAACATGATACGGTGGAGATAGATTCCCGCACTTCGGATGCCCTGGCATTGGCCGTGCGTTTTGGCTGCCCCATTTACACGTACGAGCACATCCTGGAAAGCGCCGGCATACTGATGGAAGATACGGCCGGGAAAAAGAAAAAAGGCGGCAGCGCCATTACCAGCCCGGAAAAAGAGACCACATCTACAGACGACCTCAAAGCTTTAAGTATAGAAGAATTGAATTCATTGCTGAACGAAGTGCTGGAGCAGGAAGACTACATCCGCGCCATCGCTATCCGTGATGAGATCAATAGCCGGAGGAGGAAATAACCCGCATGACCGCCGACATTTTTTGCTAAAAACGCAACTGTGATCGTTTTTTCCAACTGCAAGATCAATCTTGGACTTAGGATCTTACGCAAGCGCACGGACGGTTATCATGATCTTGAGACCGTCTTCTACCCCCTTTTGTTTCATGATGCCATTGAGGCCATACGCAGTGAACAACCAGCAATGCAGTTCACTACTTCAGGTATTGGCATTGATGCTGCGCCTGAACAAAACCTTTGCATGAAGGCTTATGATTTGCTGAAGCAATCGCACGAACTGCCATCGCTGAAGCTGCACCTGCACAAAAGCATTCCTGCCGGGGCTGGACTCGGAGGCGGATCGGCAAATGCCGCTTTTACATTGAAGTTGCTGAATGCAAAATTCAATCTTGGATTGAAAGCGGAACGTTTGCTTGACCTGGCTTTACAATTGGGAAGCGACTGTCCTTTCTTCATCATCAATAAACCTTGTATTGCAACAGGCCGTGGGGAGATCATGGATGCGATAGACCTTTCGCCATTGAAACGTTATTATATCGCGATAGTAAATCCCGGTATTCATATTCCTACTGCATGGGCATTCAGCAGGATAAAGCCCGGCGCTAACGGCCCATCCATCAAAGATGTTATTCATCAACCTGTACATGCATGGAAAGACCAGTTGGTAAATGATTTTGAAGCAGTGGTATTTGACGAGTATCCTGCTGTGAAAAACATCAAAGAAGGTTTATATAATAAAGGAGCTGTGTATGCGGCCATGAGCGGCAGCGGGTCTACGGTTTATGGTTTGTTTGAAGAGAGGCCGGTGTTGGAGATAGATGGATTTGTGAGAATTATAGAGCCGGATGGTGATTAAAATTCGTGTTACTTTTGCACCTGATATGGAGATCTACAAAGAGTTTTCTTTCGATTCAGCTCACTTTCTTCCGAATGTGCCGGATGGCCATAAATGCAAGGAAATGCACGGCCATACCTATCGCCTTAAAGTATTCATCAAAGGTGCGCTTGACCCAAAACTGGGATGGATCATGGATTTCAAAGACCTGAAGGAGGCTTTGCTCCCCGTGATCGATCAGTTGGATCATAAGCTCATCAACAATATCAAGGGTCTCGAAAATCCCACTGCAGAAAATATCACCGCCTGGATCTGGCAGCAGATCCAACCCTCACTGCCGCTTTTAAGCAGAATAGAGTTGTATGAGACGCCTACTACGGGGGTTATTTATCATGGGGAATAATTTTAGTCATTAAAGTCATTTGGTCATTGGGTCAATGGGTCATTTGGTCATTGAGTCATTAGTCATTAGTCATTAAATAAATAGCTAATGACTTAATGACCCAATGACCTAATGACCTAATACATCAGTCAGCAACTTCCTTCAAAAGCCCCTCCACATCCAACGCCTCTGTTATCATCATCAGATTTCCGTTTTCATCTACCGGCCATTGCTCTTTGGGGCGGTCCCAGTATAATTCTACACCGTTCTGGTCGGGATCATCCAGATAGATGGCTTCGGATACACCATGATCAGAAGCGCCGGTCAGCGGATAACCTGCATCTACCAATCGCTTTAGAATTTCGGCAAGCTCTCTCCGCTCTGCGTATAAGATCGCCACATGAAAAAGCCCTGCAGTATTGCGCGGAGCCGCTGGTGCATTTTTGCTGTACCAGGTGTTGAGTCCGATGTGGTGATGATAGCCTCCGGCGGATACAAATACCGCATTGCTTCCGTAGTGCTGCGTTACCTGGAAACCAAGGAGGTCACGGTAAAATTTCAATGCGCGTTCAATATCTGCTACTTTCAAATGCACGTGTCCTATTCTGGTGGCTGGCGGAACTATGTAACTCATAATTGTGATTTGATGCTTGTTAATTGCAATTTAAAGAGGTAGTTTTGCATTATCGCAACAACATTCCACATATTATTCCTCGAAAGGAACCTCGATTTCCTCGATCATCCGGCTAGTTTATAAGCTTTTGTCGGGCTGTGCCCTGATGATTATTCATTATTTATTACTAATTATTCGGGACGCCTTCTTGCACCTTGTTCCTTGTCCCTTGTTCCTTATCTACTATTTTAAATTTTCCTCATCATGAACTCAATTCATACTGTCTCTGACAAAACACAACATTATTTAGAACTGGAAGAACATTATGGCGCACACAACTATCACCCGCTACCGGTAGTGCTTAACCGCGGGCAAGGTGTTTTTGTATGGGATGTTGATGGCAAGCGGTATTACGATTTTCTCAGCGGTTATTCCGCCGTGAACCAGGGCCATTGCCACCCGCGCATCATCAATACGCTTATAGAACAGGCGCAGAAGCTCACGCTCACTTCCCGCGCTTTTCACAGCGAACTTTTGGGTGAGTATGCGAAATTCATCACTGAATACTTTGGTTACGATAAGGTTTTGCCTATGAACACCGGTGTAGAAGCAGTGGAAACAGCCATCAAGCTGTGTCGCCGCTGGGGTTATGCCGTTAAAGGCATACCTGAACATGAGGCATTGATCATTGTATGCGATCAGAATTTTCACGGCCGTACCAGCACGGTAATCTCGTTCAGCAGCGACCCTTCTGCGCGCAAAGGTTTTGGTCCGTACATGCCGGGCTTTATCAATATTCCTTTCAATGATCTTGATGCGTTGGCAGATGCCCTGCAAAACAGGAATGTAGCTGGATTTTTAGTGGAGCCTATCCAGGGTGAAGCCGGTGTGGTAGTGCCAGACAGCGGATACCTGCGCAAGGCAAGGGAATATTGTGAAATGGCCAATGTATTATTTATGGCAGATGAGATACAAACAGGCCTTGGCCGCACAGGCGAAATGCTTTGCTGCGATCATGAACAGGTAAGAGCGGATATTCTCATACTTGGAAAAGCGCTGAGCGGTGGAACGCTGCCGGTTTCAGCAGTGCTTGCAGACGATGCGATCATGCTCACCATTCAACCCGGCGAACACGGTTCTACTTACGGTGGTAATCCGCTCGCCTGCAAAGTAGCTATGAGCGCGTTAACTGTGCTTAAAGAAGAAAACATGGCTGCCAATGCTGAGAAGATGGGCGCTTTGCTGAGAGAAGAGCTTTCGCAGATGGATTCCCGTCATATCAAGCTTGTGCGAGGTAAGGGTTTGCTGAATGCCATTATTATAGAACATGCTCAACCCGATGCCGCCTGGAAGCTTTGCCTTGCATTGAAAGAGAATGGGTTGCTTGCCAAGCCTACACAAGGCGATAAGATACGTTTTGCTCCGCCTCTAACAATTACTGAAGAACAGGTGCTGGAATGCGTGGCGATCATTCGGAAAAGCCTGTCAGTACTGGATTAATTGCATGTTATCACAATAAAAAGAGGCGGCTTTCTGGCCGCTTTTTTTTACTTTTCGCCCTGAACCGAGACCCCGGGACCGAACATGAAGCAATTTCTCTTTTTCTGCCTGCTGCTGTGCAGTAATTACCTCTTTAGCCAAACACCACCGCAAACTTCCTGCGGGCAGAAAAAGGCTACAGAAAATCTATTCAGGAACAACCCGCAATTAAAAACTTTACACGACCAGATCGAAGCCCGCCTGTATGAATACAACCGCACAAAAGCAGCACGCACCAACGATGAGCAATCGCCTGCGGCGGTGGTTTATCTGCCGGTAGTAGTCCATATAATTCACAATAACGGCGCTGAAAATATCAGCAACGCACAGGTGCAAACTGCCATTCAGCATTTGAACGAAGCTTTCGCCAACTCAGGTTATTATGACCCTGCGGATGGCGTAAATACGCAGATACAATTCTGTCTTGCAAAAAGAGATCCCAGCGGAAATGCCACCAACGGCATTGACCGCGTTGTTTCTCCTTTGACCGTAATGAACGGGTGGGAAGATTATTCAGTAGATCTTGCTGTAAAGAATTTAAGCAGGTGGGACCCGCGTTGTTACGTTAACATCTGGGTGGTGAAAGATATCACAGGCGGCGTAGCGGGGTATGCTTACCTGCCTTCTGCACACGGCAGCAATGTAGATGGCATTGTGCTGGAAGCTGGTTATTTCGGCACCTCTTATTCAAATGATGTTGTAGTGATCCACGAAATAGGACACTACCTCGGCCTCTATCATACTTTCGATGGAGGTTGTAACAATAATGATTGCGCCAAAGAAGGCGACCGGGTATGCGATACGCCTCCTGATCAGTCTACCGCCTATGTTTCCTGCAGCGGCAGCATGAACAGTTGCACTACAGATGCTTTATCCGGCTTCAGCACAGACCAGAACGATCTGCTGAAAGATTATATGGATTATGGCAACTGGAATTGCATGAAGGTGTTTACCCAGGGACAGTCTGACCGCATGAACTGGATAGTGCTCAACACCAGGCAAAGCCTGTTGAATTGTAAGTCGTGTTCTGACCCCTGCCCTGCCCCTGTTACCACAAACTTTACCAGTTCCGCAAACAACGTGACCTTAGGAACACTGGTGAATTTCACCAATACTTCATCCGGCGCAGCAGGTTATCGCTGGTACATCAATAATGTGCAGCAATCCACTTCAACTAATTTTTCCTATACTTTCAATAACGACGGAACTTTTGTGATCAGATTGGTGACGCTGCCGGGTTCTGCTTTGTGCGACAGTACTTTCAAAACCGATACGGTTCGTGTAACCTGTCCCGTTACTGCAGGCTTTACTCCGCTGAGCACTACCAGCAATGCGAATGTTACCGTAAATTTCACCAACACCAGCACAGGCGCCACTTCGTACAGCTGGTTTGTGAATGGCAGCCTGCAGGGAACAGGCACTAACTTTTCTTATGCGTTCACCAACGGAGGAAATTATGTGGTAATGCTGAAGGCTACGAATGGTGTATGCCGTGATTCTATCGGTGGCACAGTAGTGATCACAGATACCTGTGTGCGGCAGACGTTCCAGAAAACCTATGGTGGCGCGGGTGATGATGTTGCTTATGATGTGCGGTCCACAACAGATGGCGGGTACATCATGGCAGGCAAGACCACCAGCTTTGGCAGCGGGAACTATGACGGCTACGTAGTAAAAATGGACAATTCAGGAAATGTGCAATGGAGCAGGACGTACGGAGGTACGGCAGAAGATGTGTTCAACAAGATCATGCAAACAAGTGACGGTGGTTATATTATTGTTGGCATGTCAAAATCATACGGCAATCCTGCAGGCGACGCATGGGTTGTAAAAACAGATGGAAACGGTATTATTCAGTGGGCGAGAAAGTTTGGAGAGAATTCAGCGAATGGAGAACAGGCTATCAACGTCTGTATAACTACCGATGGGGGTTATGCGATCATCGGAAGCCACAATGGCGCACCCGGCACTTCAAACGTGCTGGTGTTTAAGCTGGATGCAACCGGCATTCTTTTATGGAGCAAGGTATTTGATTCAGGCAATACGGACGGGGGCAGTTACATTACACAGGATAATGATGTGCTGATGGCCACCGCATTCACAAGAACAAGCGTGTCTTACCACGATGCGATAGTGATGAAGCTGGATATCAATAACGGCAATATGCTGTGGATGTACCGCTATGAAGTGGCAGGGCTGAACAATTTTGCAGGCGAGATATACAAGGTTGGGAACACTTATAAATTTCACGTTCCAAGCATCAAGGATTTTACAGTGCTTAATTCGGGGGAACAGATCATTCTCACATTGGACATTGCCGGAAACGCAACAGGAATTCAAAGGCTTTTTCTGCCAGACAACGGAACTGGGCCTATCATTATAGCGCCTGATGGAGGAATTGTAGCAACTTACAATGAACAGAATTCCGTGAGTGATTTCAATATCATGAAGATCAGCGGCAATGGCGTTACGCAATGGGCCAAAAAATACACACGGCCCGGCCCGCAGGTAAATTACATTCTGCGCAGCTCGCAGGATGGCGGTTACATTACTGTTGGGGCAAGCAATCCATCTGCCAATAATGATATTTATGTAGCCAAAACGGATGTGCAGGGCAATACAGCAGGATGCGCCGCTACAAATATTCAGGCAAATCCGGGTACAGCTCCTTTTTCATACACGCTCTTTACATGGAGCGTTAACCGCAATGCGAATTTTGTAAATCCAACCAATATTAATGTGCAGTCAGGCGTATTCAATACTCCATCCACTGCTTTATGCTCAGGAACTACCTGTGTTGATGTACCTCCTGATCCCGGAGATTCCTGCAATAAAAGATCGTTCTTTAAAACGTATGCAGTCACTTCAAAAGGTTTAGGAATAGTAAGCCAGGCCGAAGGGATTGATGGCTCGGTCTATACCGCCGGCACCATTTTAGACAGCACATCAGTTACTGATCAGCGTGAAAACCAGTTCCTGATGAAAACAAGTTCAACAGGGAATGTTATCTGGTCGAAAAAACTGGTAAGAGCAGATGGAGAAACGGGTGTGAATTTATATGTGCTGTATACGAAAGATCATTTTGTAATGACACTGGGATGGCTCGGGTCTGATACTTCAGGCTTTGCATTGACAAAATATGATACTTCCGGGAACAGGCTGTGGCATAAATTCCTTCGGGGACCGGTCATGCACATCGGCGGAGGGCTTGCAAATCTTGTTGAAGATGAGAACAATGATTT
>JBAVMD010000397.1:0-18726 GCA_049689695.1 Chitinophagaceae bacterium
ATCCAATTCGCCATTCACCGCAAATACCCATGGCATGTGGTATTGAACACTGCCCTGCAAACGATCAATGAACCACAAGCGCTCCTGAGAAAAAGAAAGCGGAAGATGCGCTGTACGATCATACGCTTTTATAGCGGGCAGAAGGCTGCTATGATCTGTATCTCCTATTTGTGCCGCGAGCGCAGCAACAGTGGGGTAATTGAAAATTTCTTTGATCGCTACTTCCTTGCCGATCTTTTTTCTGATGGCAGACACCATGCGCATGGCAAGCAGGGAGTGACCGCCCAGGCTGAAAAAATTATCGAGCATACCAATGCGATCGGCAGAAAGAAGTTCCTGCCAGATACCTGCCAACTGCGTTTCAAGCTCAGTACGAGGAGCTATGTATTGATTGGATGCGGCATCAACTTGGGGCAAACACTTTTTATCCACCTTACCGCTTGAGGTAAGCGGCAATTCATTTAATTCCACCAGTATCGATGGAATCATATAGTCAGGAAGCTTCGTTTTGAGGAAAGCTGTTACTGCTTCTTTATCTAAGATTGATTGCGGAAGAATATAGGCAATGAGTTGTTTTGCCTTGTGCTTATCTTCTTTTGCAATCACCACTCCATGGCTTACGCCTGGCGCCTGTTGCAATACAGTTTCGATCTCTCCGAGTTCGATGCGGTAGCCGCGGATCTTCACCTGATCGTCTGTTCTGCCGAGGTACTCGATGTTGCCGTCGGGCAGCCAGCGGGCGCAGTCGCCAGTTTTGTACATCCTGAGCGCCGTCGAAGGATGCGTAGTCGAAGGACGCACCACAAATCGCTCTGCTGTTAATTCTTCTCTGTTCAAATATCCTCTCGCTATCTGTGCTCCACCTAAATACAATTCACCCATCACGCCAACAGGTACAGGCTGCAGCCTGCCGTCAAGAATATACGCCTGTACATTTCCTAAAGGCTTACCAATCGTAACACAACCTGTTTCATGCAAAGGCGATTCAGACAGAGCCGCGCACACGGTATTCTCTGTGGGACCATAAGCATTGATAAGCTTAATTCCTTTCTGTTGTATCTCCGCTGCAAGTTTTGGATTGAGCGCCTCTCCTGCCGATACCACTGTTTTCACCGCAGTGATCTCTTCACTGATCACAGATTGATAGCTGGTGGGAAGCGTTATTAGTTCAACTTCATGCTTATTCAGTACTTCAGACAATGCTTTTGTATCCAGCAAAGTTTCCTTTGGCGACATCACCAATTGTCCGCCATGCAACAGTGTGAGGAACATCTCATAGCACGATGCATCGAAGCTGAAAGAAGCAAACTGGAACACGCGAATGCCTGGACGAAGATTGAGCGGACCTGCCTGGTTGTGCACCAGGTTCACAACACCTGCATGTTCTATCATCACACCTTTCGGCAATCCTGTTGAGCCGGATGTATAAATAACGTAAGCAAGATTGTTTGGAGTAACAGCACTTTCAATTTTTTCGGCAGAAAGTTGTGGCAGCAGATCGCTAAGCGTATCGAGGCATACCAGTTCAGCAGCGGGGCTTTCTGTGGAGATCAACCCTTCGTGGTTCGATGTGGTTACGATGATCTCTGCTGCGGTGTCTTTCAGCATATAGCCTATGCGCTCTGGCGGCAAGGCTGAATCAATGGGAACATAAGCGCCGCCGGCTTTAAGAATAGCAAACAGCGCAATGATCATCTCCGGTGAACGATCGATACAAACAGGAACGAGCGTTTCTGTTGTTACACCCTTGCTTTGTAAATAATGTGCAAGCTGGTTTGAACGCTCATCAAGTTGTTTATAACTGAGTGCTTCTTCTTCAAACACCAAAGCGGTTTCATTCGCCCTGTTGCTCACCTGTTGTGCAAACAGGTCGAGAATGGTCTTATTGGTTGGATAATCCCTTGCGGTATCATTGAATTCTTCCAGCAATTGCTTTTCTTCCTTCAATGATAAGATTGGTAATTCTGCAACCGGACGATCAATATTTTTTATAACTGCTTTCAGAATATGCTCGTAATGGTCCAGCAGTCCTTGCATCATGTCTGCACGATACAGATCACTGCAATAAGTCAGCTCTAACTGTAATCCACTGGCAGATTCCAACACATCAAGATGTAGATCAAATTTAGAAAGCGCCTCTCCTGTCTCTTTCTTCATCAATTTTGCAGTTCCTAACTGCATTTCATCAATATCCGCCACGTTTTGCAATGCAAAGCTTACCTGGAAAACAGGCGTGCGGCTCATATCCCTTTCCACGCCCAACGCTTCTACCACTTTCTCAAATGGAACTTCCTGGTGACTGTAAGCGCCAAGCGTTGTTGCTCTTACAGACTGTAGCAAATCTTTCATGCTTGCTTCGCCGCTCAGTTGGGTACGAAGCGAAATCATGTTCACAAAAAATCCGATCAATCCCTCTACTTCCTGCTGCTGGCGGCCTGCAACGGGACTGCCAATGCAAATATCCTGCTGACCGGTATAGCGGTACAGCAATGCCTTGAACGCTGCCAGCATGGTCATGAACAAGGTCAAGCCTTCACTATTTGAAAGCGACACAAGGCCTTCATGAATTTCTTTATCAATATTCCTTTTTACAATCCCACCTCTTACACTTTGTACTGAAGGACGCACATGATCGGCAGAAAGCGCAAGCGGTTCAACACCTGCCAGCTTTTCCTTCCAGTAATTCAGCTTTGTTTCTAATAATTCACCCGATAAATATTCGCGTTGCCAGATTGCATAATCGGCATATTGAATCGAAAGCGGTGCCAATTTCGCCTGCCTGTTCTCAATTTTGCTGCTGTAAAGTTCCTGCAGCTCATTGATCATGATTGGAATGGACAGCCCATCAAACGCAATATGGTGCAGCATGATCAGCAGCAGGTGACTGTCTGCTGATTCACTTACAAGACATACCCTCAGCATTAAATCTTCGCGAAGATCATAAGCACGCAACATCTGCTCATTGAGATAAGCCTGCGCAGTTTTTCCTTCAAGTTCTTCAACGTTTCTGCATTCCATCTTCCATTCATCAGCAGCAATGATGCGCTGATAATTCAGTCCGTCTTTTTCTTCGATCACGGAACGCAATATTTCATGACGATCAATGATCGAACGGAAAGATGCTTCCAGCGCCATCACGTCCAACGCACCGTTCACCGTAAATACCCACGGCATGTGGTATTGAACACTACCCTGCAAACTATCGATGAACCACAAACGCTCTTGTGAAAAAGACAAAGGGATATGCTCATCCGTCGTTCTGCTCACAGGAACTACCCGCTGATGCGCGGGCTGCTCATCAATAACAGTCGTGTTTTTCAGGAACGACTTGATCACCTCTTTGTTCTGCCTGATCTGGTCAAGCAATTCCTGGTCAATACGCTCTTCCTGCGGAACTTTAAGCCTCAGCTTATCGTCCTCCAGCAAAAAACGAATGCCTCTTTGGTGCGCCTGTACTACTATGTTCTCAGCTATTGACACCGGGGAATATTTTGAAGGAATAATTGGTTAATTGCAGTAATGCAAAGCTTTTTTTGGAACGCGGATTATCAGGATTGGTTAGGGTTAGTCAGGATATGTTCGTGAAATTTTAAAACGACTAAAAAATTTCAAAGACTAATCTTAAAAAATCCTAACCAATCCTGACAACCCGTGTTCCCTGTATTATTTACCCAACAGGAGTCAATTGCTTTGTATACAAAAGCTCCTTTTCACCAAACAATCTCTCAGCCACAATATTTCTCTCATGGCATAACTGCACAAGTTTGTTCGATTGAACAATGGGGTTAGAATCGTCTGTGTACTTGATGCTGCTGATAAACTCCAGCCAGGGCTCCTGCCCCATTGCATACACATACATTTCTTTTGGATTGAAAATATCCACCAAGGACATACCCCTCGAACAATCAGAACCTGCGAGCCTCCTGCTTCCATCCTGGTCACGCGCAAGCTTTTTGGTAAGCAGCGGACCATACAGCCATGTAAGCGGAGCGCCATCGCATTCCATTCCGAGGAAGATCACATCAACGTCGCCTGTTTCATCATGAATATGCTGATACAACTTAGGCTCCAGAATTCTCGAATCCGCCATGAACATGAGCGTGAACTCACCCACTTTTATGTGGTAGCATGCCTTGGTAAGTATATTAAGATCGCTGTGCTCACCGGTGAAAGGCAGGCCCGTGATGGCGATGTCTTCAAACCGTATGGTATCCATCTCGTCTATCTCTATCACATTGTTGAAGCCAATGTGGTTGAACATCATCTTCAGCTCAGGATCTTCCAGCCTGCCTCCTCTTGTGCGCGGAACAATAATGTTCTTGATCTTATGGCGCAAAGGCAGCAAGGTTTCGAACAAAATGTGGTCCTGGTGATTGTGCGTGATCAGCACATAATCTATTTCATCCGGAAGGTCGCTGTCAGAATAATGCTCGATGTCTGAATGATAGCCATAGTAACTGATCAGCGGGTCAACCAGTATGCTCACTTCTTTGGTCTCTACCAAAATACAGGCATGGCCAAAATAGCGCATGCGTATCTTATCTCCGTCGTAACGCTTATAAGTCGGCGGCGGGGTTTCTGTAAAGAAAGTATCGAAGATCGCTTCCTGTTTTTGAGAAATGCCCAGCATGGCCCTGATGTAACCAAGCGATTGCGGCGTACGCTTCATCTTGGCCAGTTCGTCAATGCCCGGATGATCGAACGGAATATCCAGGTGAAGCACATTTTCATCATCCAGCTTAGGCGTGCTCAATGCAAATGGACGATGATCGTTATCGGTGATCCACAGCGCGATCGTCTGCGCATTCTTCTGGTAATATTTGCTCTTGTACAGCAAGGGTTCAAAAAAGCGGAAGGAAGGATTGTTGTTGCGGTCGTAAAACAACTCAACATATCCTTTCAACAGCTCAGGTACTTTTTCGTAAAGTGTTTCCAGGCCGAATCCTTTGGCGTTAGTGGCCAGCATCATATCCAGTTCTTTCACAGCCTTCGTAAACTTTATCTGGTCTGCGCAGTCTTCTATTGTTTTTTTCTGTAGTGCTTTCACTTCGTCTATACGTCCTCCGCCGAAATCCATGAAAGGCCCGCCTTTCATTTTCGGGTTGGCCACTGCATCTGCGTGTATCTTGGGCGCAAGCAAATAAGATTCTATGATTTTGAGATGGCGCTCGGTAATGTTCATGGCTGCTGTTGCAGGTGAGATAAGATGTGTCCATGCATACCACCTGTGACAAAGCGGCTCAATAACAACATTTGGTTTTAGATAAACTAATTTTTCGCTCACTGGTAAAGATTTGTAGTTAACAATAATTTTTCTGAAATGATATGTAGAATAGGATGCGCGTGTTGATTGATGAAGAAATGTTTTCCTTCAAACTGCCTGAAGTCTACCGGCTGCAGGGTTTCCTGCTGCCAGAGTTGAATGTCATCATCTTCAAAATCCTCTTCGGTGCCTGTCATCACCGTTATGGGCAAGTCCATCGGCGGCTGTTGCCTGTAACGGAAAGTTTCCGCGGTCTCAAAATCTACGCGCAGAATGGGCTCAAAAAAATTAAGCAGGTCTTCGTTCTGCAATATTTCTTCGGGGATGCCATTCAGGTTTCTCATCTCTTCGATGAAATCATTTTTAGAAAGAAGATGGCGCTGCTTGTTGTCTTTCTTTTGCCTTGCGGGAGAATGAGAGCCCGAAACAAAAAGATGCAAAGGCGGAGCAAAGCTCTCATCAGCAAAAATTTTCCTGCACAACATAAAAGCTGCAATGCCGCCCATGCTGTGCCCGTAAACAGCATAAGGCTGATCGTTGATCTGCGGGCGAAGCTGGCTGTACATATCGTGCACCAGCCGCTGCATATCCTTTATAAATGGTTCCCTGGAGCGTGCGCCGCGTCCCGGAAATTCAAGCGGAACAATGCTGAGTGAATCAGGAGCGTTGTCCTCGAACATCCTGTAAGAATATTTGTTGCCTCCTGCAAAGGGCAGGCAAAAGAGTTTTGTTTTACTCACAGCAGAAAATTTATGTATGGGATTGTGTAAACAACGGGCATCAGACAGTCTGTACCGGCGCGGTATCTTCTACTATCTTGCCGTAATTGAATTTGATAACGCGATCTGCAACGTGATAGTAATCGTCGTCGTGAGAAACTGCAATAATGGTCTTTCCCATGCTCCTGATCTCGTTCAGCCATTTTGTATAAAAATGTTTCCTGTTCTTAGGGTCTTGTTCGGCTGCCCACTCATCCAGCACCACCAGCGGCTTATCTTCCATGAGACCAAGTAATAAAGCCACGCGTTTTTGCTGGCCTTTAGACAGGTCTGTATTTACACGATTTTGTTCTTCGTTGATCTTGAGCACACCGTCAAGGTTGAGCATGTGCTTATATTCAAGCAACCTTTCGTTATCCTCTGAAAGTTCGTATGGATCGTAGTTCTCTTTGAACATGTGGTGATTGGTATAGATCACAGACATGCTGTTGCTGAAGGCAACATATTCATTCCACGGCACTTCCTGCTCATCAATAAATACTTTACCGCTCTCAGGAACACACAGGCCTGTGAGCAGGTTGATGAAGGTGCTTTTGCCGCTCCCATTTCCGCCTACAATAAAGATCACTTCGCCTTTGTTGATCTCAACGCTTAAAGACTCCAGGGTAAAAGATGATTTACTGTCTGTGTACACGTAGGTTACATTCTCAAATCTGATGGTACTGAAGTCTTTTGAAAACCTTGCATCATCGCCATTCTTCGGCGCGTTTACTTCAAGTTCTTTATAGATGCCATCTATGCGTTGCAGTGCAATCCTGCAGGAAGTCTGGAAAGGAAAGAAAGAAATAAGCTGCGACAATGGCGACATCATAAATAGCACCGCCGTAATAAATACCGCTATCTCCATTACCTGCAGGTTCAGTATTACCGGCAGCAGGAACATGATCACGCCAAAAAGAATGTACCAGCTGTACACTCCTATCAATTGGTTCACCACATAACTCCGGGATGCGCCGATGCTCAATCCTTTTGCCTTATCACGGTTGGCAAGAATGTGTTTATTGTAAAGCTTGTTGCTTCTGTAAGAAGATATCCTCACCTGCTTGAAACCAAAAAGCAATTCCTGTAACGACCGGTAATAAGTATTCTGAAGATCGCGCACCTCGTTCAGGTCTTTGCTGATCTTTTCATTCCTGGCCAGGTAAATAAGCAAGAGGTTTACCATCACCACCAGCACGGTAGCGCCGCCTGCAGGCGATATCCAAAAAAGATAACCAAGTGAGCAGACCAGGGTAATGAAAGAATTGATCAGCGTTACGAATATTTCAGGCACGCGGCTGAGAATGCGCGCATCACTGATGGCTGCATAAATTTTGTTTACGCCTAATTTCTCGAACGACTCATAGTTTGCATTCCTTACTTTCTGTACAATGGAAAGTTCAAGATCAAACAGAATGTTATTGGTAAGCGATACCACATAATTCTGAAAGAACCTGGTTGCCAGGAACGACAACACCAGCAGCAGTATAAAAGCAACAGCCTTGTACTCGCCAACCAGCGGCAAAGGCTCGCCGCCCAGCGTCATGCTGATCAATACGAGAATGCCCATATTGGTCACGCTGCTTATCAGTCCAAGTATGATGAGAAAAAGGTAAAATACCTTTGATCTCGAATGAAGAATGCTCAGGAGGTTCATATTCTTTGGGGCGTTTGAGTGCAGTGGTGCTGTTGTTTAGTTCAGGTCTATGTAAGTGAACGTCTTCTCTTCAAGCTCACTGATCAGTTTTCCCTGTTGCTTGATGGTGGGGTTCAGGAAAATATCAGACAATTTTATTTCTACTCCCCACTCATTATATATTTTATTAACGAGGCGATTCCCTTTTAAAGAATGGCCGCCGATCTCGAAGAACTTATCGGTAATGCTTATACGCGGACGGTCAAGTATATGCTGCCAGATCTCTGCAAGCTTTTTTTCCATCACGGTGTTTGGCGCAATGTAAATGCCGGTTTCACGCGTTTCTTCCAAAGGCTTTGAGGTCAGCAGCTTCCTGTCTGTTTTACCACTCGGTGTTAAGGGCAGCTCTTTCATTTCAATAAAGAAGGCGGGGATCATGTAAGCAGGCAACTTCTGGCGCAGGTAATTGCGCAGCAGCTCTTCGCAATCTTTTGTATCTGCTTCGGGGATCATATAGCATACGAGATGCTGGTCGCCATGCTTGTCGCGCTTTATCACCACAACGGCAGCATGAATGTGTTTGCAGGCAATGATTACATTTTCGATCTCGCCCAGCTCTATGCGAAAACCGCGCAGCTTCACCTGGTGATCGGCACGTCCGCGCAATTCTATGGTGCCATCACTTAACCAGCGGCCGATGTCGCCGGTACGGTAACAATTGCCTGAATGTCCGTACAGGTTATGAATGAATTTTTCATTGGTCAGTTGCGGTTGATGAAGGTATCCCTTAGCAACGCCTGCACCGCCTATGTACAACTCGCCAAACACACCTTGCGGCACCAGCTTATGATGCTCGTCCATAACATACACCTGTGTATTGTTGATGGGCTTTCCAATAGTGATGGGCGTATCTGCAAATACCTGTGTGCCTGTGGAGAAGATGGTGGTCTCGGTAGGACCATAAAAATTCCACAGGGCTGTAACACGGCTTAATAATTTTGCCGCCAGATCATCCGTGAGCGTTTCACCGCATGCAATGGCGGTGAGTTGCGCGTGTCCCTGCCAGCCAGATTCAACCAGCATATTCCAGAGGCTCGGCGTGGCCTGCATGATGGAAGGCTGATGGCGTTCTGCAAGTTTTTTCAATTCAACCGTATTCAAAACCTGCGCAGTAGTAGCCAGTAATAGTTTAGCGCCGCTCACCAATGGCAGAAAGAGTTCTGCTACAGAAATATCGAATATGTAAGTGCTTACTGCAAGAAAAGAATCTGAGGATGTTATGCCCGGCCTCGTCTGCAGGCTGGTGAGTGTGTTCACCACTGCGTCCTGGTAAACTTCAACTCCTTTTGGCATTCCGGTTGAACCGGAAGTATACATTACATAGGCAAGTTCACCCGCGGCAACAGGCAGTGAATGCCATGGTGTGGTTGCAGGTATTGAAGCGGCATTCACGCAGCAACAGGAAATATCATTGTCGTGCAACAGTTTTTTGCAGGCTGTAAAATGAATATCATCGGTAACGATGATCTTGCATTTTGTATGAGACAATATATAACATGCTCTTTCCTGCGGGAACAATGGATCAATCGGAACATAAGCTCCCCCAGCTTTCCATACAGCAAGAATGGAGATCACCATTTCCGGGGAACGGTCAAGCAGCAGGGCCACGAGATCATTTCTTTTCACCTTGCCTGCACTTACCAGGTAATGAGCGAGTGCATCTGAACGTTCGTTCAGTTGTTTGTAACTGATGGTATGTTCATTACAAACCAAAGCAATGGCATCGGGCTGCAGCAAGGCTTGTTTTTGGAAAAGCGCGGCAACAGATACATCCGGGTTAACAGCTTCGGTTTGATTAAACCCATGCACCAGTTTTTGCCTTTCTTCAAAACCGATATGATCTACCACAAAAAGCAAGGCGCTTTTATGTTCAGCTATCCATTTAAGAATGTTGATATAATGGGTCGCCATTCTTTCTATGCGGTCATGATGAAAAAGATTCGAATCGTATTCTATCGTGCAGCTCAGCTCCTGCTGTTGTTCTTCAAAATAAAACGAGAGATCGTACTTGCTTGTGTACGGAGCAAAGCGAAGCTTTTGCATAGATGTGTTGAAAGGCATGGTTTCAACTGCCGCAACCGGCCTTGCATCACTTAAGGTGAGTAATACATCAAACAGCGGCGACCTGGCGGGGTCTCTTTGTATGCCCAGTTCATTGATCAATTCATCAAAAGGAAAAGTTTCATGCGCATACGCATCGAAACATTTCCGCTTTACTTTTTGCAAGAGCGATTGCAGGCTTTCCTCATCGCTGAACTGCAAACGCACGGGCAATACATTCACAAAAAATCCGGCAACATCGTAAGTATCGGGATGCTGCCTGCCAGAAACCGGCGCGCCAATCACAACATCGTGCTGGCCGGTGTATTTAGACAGCAGCACATAAGCGCCGGTAAGCAACAGCATGTACAAGCTTACCTGCTCTTCCTGGCAAAACGCTCTCAGTTGTTTCAGCATGGCTGGCTCAATGGAAAAATGAATGCCATTTCCTTCAGGTTTTTTTACAACCGGCCGCCGGTGGTCTGCAGGCAGGTCGAGCGCCTGCAATTCTCCGCTGAATTCTTTCAGCCAGTAATCTTTATGCAGTTGCATGTCGGCCTGCTGGCGCGCATCGGCCCAACGCACATAATCCACGTAATGGATGGAAGGCGCGGGCACGGGATCAGGCTGGCCTTTGCAATAAGCAGTGTAAGTGCTTACAAATTCCTTCATCAACAATCTGCCCGACCAATCATCAGTAATAATATGATGCATTACCAGCGTGAGTTGGTATTGTTCTACGCCTACCCGTGTGAGCACAATGCGGTAAAGCCGATCGTTCTCCAGGTTAAAAGGCTGCGTGCAATGCATCAATCTTATACGATCAGCTTCCGCTGCGGGCGATGCATGCAAACAGATATCAGTATAGTGAAAATTTACTTCCTGCATGCCGGCTTCCAGCACAACCTGCCGCGGAACTTCATCAAACTCTATAAAATTCGTTCTCAGTATATCGTGCTTCAGCGCCAGGCTGTTGAATGCTTTTTTAATAATGTTCACATGAACATCTCCGTTCAGCTCATAGGTTGCTGATTCATTGTACGCGTAAGAATTTTTATCTGTGCAATACAAAATCCATAATCTTCTCTGCGAAGGAGAAAGCGGGTAAGAATCCCTGTAACCTACAGGCAAAATCCGCGAAGCAATGTTGGATGGCTTACTTTGCTCGCCAGCCTGTTTTTCGAGGAACTTGCCTAAGGCCAGAATATTTCTGTGCTCAAATATTTTTTCAACCGGAAGGTCTATTCCTGTATGTTGTTTCAACCGGCCCGCCAGTTGCATGGCAAGAATGCTGTTGAGCCCTGCTGTTAAAAGATCATCCTTTGCGGTGAGATCATCTCTTCCCATCAGCTCTTTGCAAATGCTGAGCAATGTGCTGCGGATATCGGACTTCACATCTTTTGCAAGGCTTGCATAAAGATGCTGTTCAATAAAAGAAATGATATTATCGAATTCTCCCTGCAGGTATTGTTCTGCCAGCGCAAAATGGCGCACCTTGCCGCTGGTTGTTTTGGGTATTTGCTTCAGCGGTATTACCTTATCCGCCACAATGCCCACCTGCTGAAGCACCGCTTCACGAATGGTGCGCACAGCAGGCACAAAAGATTCATCAGAACCTTTGTGCAGCACAAATACCAGCAGTTCATCTTTATTCTGCTCGCGGTTACGTGCGCCGCAGGCAACTACTTTGCCCAGGCCGGCAACGTCTGTGTCGTGCACAATGCGTTCAATATCCTGCGGATAATAATTTTGTCCATTGATAATAATGATGTTCTTGGCCCGGCCGGTGATCACCAGTCTTCCTTCATGAAGAAAGCCTATATCGCCGGTGCGAAGGAAATCATCATCAGTAAATAATTTTTGCGTAGCTGCGGGGTTGTTATAATATCCTGCAGTAACATTTCTTCCTTTGATCTGTATATGCCCGATGATGTTCTCGCGCAGGGGCTGGTCATGCTCATCTGCAATACGCACTTCGCACATGCTGATGGGGTAGCCAACATCAACAAAATTCACGCCCTTGCCGGAAGTTTCTTTCACCTTTTTGATCTTATCGCCGGGTTTTAATTGCTTCCTGTCGAGGCAATACGTTTTAATGGGCGCATGCACCGGCGAAACGCTCACTTCCACAGAAGCTTCGGCCAGGCCGTAAGCCGCCATCATTACATGCTCTCTTAAGCCATGTGGCTGCAATGCCTCTTCAAACTGCCTGCACAGGGCGGGTGAAATGGGTTCTGCTCCATTTACTATGATGCGTATGGAAGAAAGATCGCAGGAGAACTCCGTTGTTTTTTGAAAGGCGAGCAGAAAATATTGCAGGCCAAAATTGGGCGTATACAAAACCGATGCGGGGCAGGAAGCGGCTTTTTCCATCCATATCAGCGGACGCTTTACAAATACAGATGTAGGAATGCTTACCTGCTGAATGTTTTTTATAACGCCGGTAAGGTGAAAGCCTATCATGCCCATATCGTGGGTAAGCGGCATCCAGCTTAAAAGCGTATCGGATGCGGTTATCGCAAGGCTGGAAACGATATCGGCCACATTGCACACCAGGTTATCGTGTGTAAGGCAAACGCCTTTGGGTTCGCCTGTGGAGCCTGAGGAGAACTGGATGTAGGCAAGGTCTTCAGGGCGCGTAATTTCTTCTTTGCCCGCGGTAGTTGATTGCAGTATTTCCGATGCTAAAAGGCATTTGTTTGCAACGGAATGATATTGTTGCTGGTGATCGGCATCGTCCGCAAATGTTTCCAGGCGTTTACGCTGTTCTTCATCGCAGGCCAGGAATGGGTTGTTGAGGTAATTCCATACGCGGAACAACTTCAGCTTCTGGTCCTGCTGCACGCCTGTTGAAAGCGGCACGGGAACTATCCTGCCCAAAACGCAGGCCCAGAATATAATAAGAAAGGAACGGTTATCGTCAAGCTGCAGCACCAGCTCATCACCTGCTTTTATGCCACGCTGCTGCAGGGCGCCCAGGGCGCACAGCGCTTTAGCATACAGATCGCTGTAAAGCAGCTTCTCTTCCGCTCCATCCGCTTGTATAAATACAATGCCTTTGTTGCCGCTATTGGCAGCCGTTTTCAGGGCAGATAATAAGTTCATAAAAGAGTTGGTGAAATTCAGCGTGAAAGGTTAAGTTCCGGCGCAGAGCTACCGCTACACCAAGTACCAGCCCCGGTGTGGGTGAATGTGCTCAATAATGCTTTGCCTGAAACCACAGGAATATAGCCTGGAAAGCCACGTAAAACTCTGACCAGGGCTATCGCTACCAAAAAAATTAAAGGGAGTTAAAGCGCACGGTTTATTAGCTGTGACTGCTGCCGGCGCATGCTGTTTGGTTGTGCTTGTAAGATGTAATGGTACTTACCCCCTAAATATAGCCGTTTAACCGGTGACAATATTAGACACTTTTGGATTATTGGGCAGTGCAGTGACTACTATTTTTTATTGCGGTTTTTACGAAAAAAGGGTTAGCGGCAAATGGCAGCTTTGGGAGGCTTCGCCTTTTAAATTCACAGGTACTCCTGACCTAAAAAGGCGAAGCCTCTTACCAACTACTGGCTCGAAATTTTCTACCTTTCAATCTTATTCACTTGATTATGCTAAAAAGAAGCCTCTACTCCCTCGTGCTATTGATCTGCGCATTCAGCTTATCGTTTTGCGGCAAGCCCAAGCAACCCGACTATATCGATTTTCAGCATTTGAATATTAAAAAAGCTTCACTTGACAAATCTGTAATAACATTCGATCTGCGGTATTTTAATCCCAACAATTTCCGGATGCAGTTGAAAGAGGCCGCTGTGGATGTTTATTTCAATGATAAGTTTGTAGGGAAGTCAGTGCTCGATTCGCTTATACATATCCCCGCCAGGGATACATTCCTGATACCTGTTTCCATGCAGGTGCAAATGAAAAGCCTGCTCACAAATGCAATGCAGCTGTTACTGAACCCTGATGTGATGGTGAAGCTGAATGGCAATGCCCGGTTGGGCAAAGGCGGTATTTTTCTGAATGTGCCGATCAGTTATGAGGGGAAACAGAGGATAGATATTCTGGGGAGGGATTCGGTTTCTGTGAGGTAGAGCGGGTTTGAGAGGCTTCGCCTTTTTTAGGTCAGGAATTCCTGGGGATGAAAAAGGCGAAGCCTCTTGCGAAGCCTCGTATTAATGCCCTCCGCCATCTTCCGGCTTCTTGCAGCACTGCGGGAGTTTCTTGTATGATTCTTCATTAGCCGCTACATCGTCTGCATCGTAACCCAGGTTGGCAATTGCTGTTTTCAGGTTCTCTACATTGGTACGGTCAGTGATGTAAGTGACCTTAACGGTTTTCTTTTTGTAGTCGGAAACAACTTTATTCACCCCTTCTTCGCGGGTGATAAAGTTCTCTATCCTTTTTTTGCAGCTTTCACATTGAACGGTAGGTGTTTTAATGGTCACCGTCTGCACCGGCTTTTTAACCTGCCCGAACGATACGGCAGAAACCGCCAGTACCAGTACCAATAACATCGATAGTTTTTTCATTTTTGAGATTTTGCGAGCTCAAATTTAATAAACGCCTTTCCAATTGGCCGGATCACGGCGCCAATTTAACAAAACACTTTCCTGGTCCGGCGATACGATCCCTTTATCAATAGCCAGGGCAATAAGATTCTCATAATTGGTAAGCGAGCGATAGGCAAGCCCTGCCTCTTTAAAAGCCTCCGCAGCCACATCAAACCCATAGGTAAAGATGGAAACCATCCCTATCACCTCCACACCAGCATTCTTAAGAACATCTACCACCTGCAGGCTGCTTTTGCCGGTAGATACCAGGTCTTCTATCACCACTGTTTTCTGTCCTGCCTCAAAATAACCCTCCACCTGGTTGCCAAGGCCATGCTCTTTGGGCTTGGGACGAACATAGATGTAAGGCAGCTTCAACTGGTCGGCCGCCATAGCACCCCAGGCAATGCCCGCGGTAGCTACACCCGCCAGGAGATCGGCCTCACCAAATTCCTCAAAAAGCACATTGCACATCTCAGATTTAATGAAATCCCGGATATAGGGAAAGGAAAGCACCTTGCGGTTATCGCAGTAAATAGGGCTCTTCCAGCCCGATGCCCATGTAAAAGGATCGTTCACATTCAGGCGAATGGCATTAATTTGTAATAACTTTTCAGCTACAGCCCTTTCATTGGTTTTCATGCGTGTAATTGGCGGCAAAGTAATTTTAAAATTCGCAAATGCATATAAAAATCTACTTCAACGACAAGCCTTTATACCTCTGCGATGACATCGACCAGGAGATAGCGCCTTTTGTTCATCACGATGATGCCATATTCATTGATGAATTCTCCACGCCCGCCATCAATTCCATGATACATGAAATGAGGATAGAAAAGATCCATGCCGGCGTGCTGTATCATACAGACCTGGAAGCATTGAAGAAAGCTGTTTTCAAAAAATTTACTTTGATCCAGGCGGGGGGCGGACTGGTGCTGAACCCTTCCAAAGCCATGCTGTTCATTTTCCGCAAGGGAAAATGGGACCTGCCAAAAGGAAAGCTGGATGATGGCGAATCACTCGATCATTGCGCACTGCGCGAGGTAAAAGAAGAAACCGGGCTTCAGCATTTGCGGCTGATTGAACCTTTATTGGTTACTTATCATGTTTACGACGAGAACGGCAAGCATATGCTGAAAGAAACACATTGGTACCTGATGCACGCAACCGGCGATCAAACGGTAAAGCCCCAGGAAGAGGAACAGATCACCAAAATAGAATGGGTGGGCGAAAAGGAATTGAGTAAATATCTGCTGAATACTTTCCCGTTGATAAAGGATGTGGTGAAGGAGCTTCCGTAGCTTAGCGATCTGGCCGCTCCAAGCGGCCTGATCGCTAGCGGCCAGATCGCTAACGCGGCAACACCGCCACCGTCAACCTGCTCACACACGTAAGCTTCCCCTCTTCATTGTATATCTTAATATCCCATACATGCGTTTGCCTGCCCAGGTGCAAAGGCGTAACATGACCTGTAACAAATCCCTGCTTTGCAGAACGGATATGATTGGCATTGATCTCTAACCCCACGCAATAAAATTTCGTATGGTCTACCACCAGCGCCGATCCCACACTGCCCAGGGTTTCAGCCAGCACAGCAGAAGCGCCTCCATGCAATAAACCGTACGGTTGTTTGGTACGATGATCAACCGGCATGCGCGCTTTCAGAAAATCAGCACCTATCTCTGTCCATTCAATCCCGATATGATCGGCCATAGAACCTTTGCCGAGGGTGATAATGTCTTCGAGGGTGAGTTGTTTGTTGTGCCAGATCATGGGGGTGATTGGGTCATTGGTCATTGGGTCAAAAATTGGATACAATATCGCCATTTTATAAATGGCATGGTGCGGGGGATATAGCGTATCTTTCCGTTTCCAAATTCATTCTAAGCAACGTATCATATAAGTGGAGTTGCAGATCATCACAACTAAGGGCCATGCATTACTGAACTGGCCAATCCATATTGCATAGTTTAATTTCTTACGCGTTTGTTTTGCCGATGTTTTAATGGCGAACGATTTTATTCACCTGTTATACCAGGTGTTAGATCAAATCCATTGGACTGCTTTTCTATGCATTGATTCTTATGAATAATCAGAAAATCTAAAAAATATTACTATGAATGCTGAGCTGACAGAGCAACTTATTATCAAGGACATGCCCCTCAAAGAACATCATTTACACCTGAGCACGGGCGTAGACATGAGCCGGTTGTTGAATGTTCCCCATCTTTTTGGCAGGTACGTAGAAACCAGGAATGGTTTTGTTGTTGACCCGATAGGTGTTTTAACAATGCAGCCGGATGGCAGAATAACAGGTTACAGTCATACCAATGAAGGCAGCTGGATACCTTATGATCATGGCACTGTGAGCCGCGATAAAGCATTTGCTTTTATAAATGCCCAGAACAGTTGGATCCCCAGCTCAACATGGCAGCAAACATTAGGCGATATGCCCATCGGGCATTTCTGCAATGAATGGGAAGGATTGAAAAAGCTTTGCCTGATTCCCCACAGCGTTGCAACAAAAAAAACCCGTATCGTTTATTTGGTAGCTTCCTGCCTGAAGTTCTATAAAGATGGAAGGACCATCCCTCACCTGCTGAAGCAGTTATTTGCGGAAGGCATCGAGCCAAACCGGATCAAAGTAGTGATTAATGGCGCCCCGGAAAGTGATAACAGGGAGATAGATGGAGTGTCGTATGCCTTTACCACGCACAACGCCTGGGAATGGAGCGCATTGTATGAGGCTCCCTCCCGCTGGAATTTTGATTATGCCATGCTGATACATGATACCAACGATATTCTTCCGGGATTCCGCCGCAAGGTGGAAGAGTTCAATGATCATCTTACCTGGGATTATTTACCGGCAACGCCAAATGCCGCCTGTTTGATCGGACTGTATTCTTTTGATTTCCTGGAGCGATTGAATCCCTGGCTGGAAAGCATAGATAGAATTGATAAACGAAATGGTGTAATTGCAGAAGTGGCAGGTGAGTTATTGCTGCGGGCAAAAACAGCGCTTATCATGGGTGACCCTGAACGCAGCGGAGCAAGTAGCCGCGCTGAATGGCGGGAGCATATTGACAAATATAATACCGGCACTCCCCGGCATCGCCGTGTTTTTCCTTCGATCAACATGCACAAGTACATACATTCAGGGGGACAGCCGAGCAGCCCGGAAAGTTTGTAATAACCTGTTTAGCTTATCACCAATTCTTTCCACCCCGTATCCTCATCCTGTTCTCTTTTAAATTCATATTGATCAGTAGCTGCTATTACAATTTCAGCGGTTGTGTAGATTTTACAGCCTTCCAGTAAATGCCCGCCTATGGTGCGGCCGGTTTCATCGCTGATGCTGATGTGGATATGACAGCCATCTAAGCTGAGCGTACCCGTAAGGCTAACGATCTCAAAATGTCCGCGACCAATATCACCTGTTGGCCTGTTGGCAAACCTGATGTTGTATTCTGTAAGACTTCCCACGGCGGTAACTATCCAGCCGGCCAGCACATTGTTTGATCGCACGATGCTTTCAATCTCCTTCTTCAGGTCTTGCCCGGGATGCAGGCGGAATGCGTATGTTTCAGGAGTAGCCATTCAGCTTATTGAATTACAATCAAACCTACTTAATTTTAAGACGGTTTTGTGCCTTGCAGTTAATGTACTCATAAAAACCCCGTTTTACCATCCGGCCGCGCAGGTGTGGCCGTATATGTGTTCTAATTTGCATCAAAATGAAGCGTATGAGTCAGCGACTATGGCTAAGCTGTTTTTCTTTAGCGTCCCTCTTCGCTATAGTTTCGTCCTTTACTCTTTTTTCACCTTCCTGTGCGCAACGGGAAAATCCTAATAAGACCATGGCATTCACACAATCATTGAATAGTTCAACACCGGCCGGCAAACTCACCGGGACTGATAATTTAGATACCGCTACTTTCGGCACCGGCTGCTTCTGGTGTACCGAAGCAATTTTTCAACAACTGAAAGGCGTTAAGAAAGTATCTTCAGGTTATGCAGGCGGGCACGTTATAAATCCTACTTACAAACAGGTTTGTGAAGGAACTACAGGCCATGCGGAATGCATAGAGATTGTGTACGACCCAAAAGAGCTCACGTATGATGAATTGCTGGAAGTGTTCTGGCAAACCCACGATCCCACAACACTCAACCGCCAGGGTAACGATGAAGGAACGCAATACCGCTCCGTAGTTTTCTACCATACCCCCGAACAAAAACAGAAAGCTGAAAAATATAAGGCTGAGCTTGATAAGTCAGGAGCGTTCGACAATCCGATCGTAACAGAGATCTCACCTGCCTCCACTTTTTATGTGGCCGAAGACTATCACCAGAATTATTACAACAATAACGGCTCACAACCTTATTGCTATTTTGTGATCAGGCCTAAGATGGAGAAGTTTGTGAAGG
>JBAVMD010000398.1:0-5140 GCA_049689695.1 Chitinophagaceae bacterium
CTTATAGCCTGTTTAAAATGTTCAAGCGCTTTTTGTACGTTCTCCGGTGTCCTTTTATTGAGAAATTGTTTGCCTGCCAGCGTTTCCTGGATGGCTGCCGTGTTTATAGTAGGCTTTTTATCGAGCATGTCTTTTTCAGACTGCACGAGTATTACCTGCAGATGGTTTGCCACATTCCTGGCAATCTCGCTCTGGATCGTGAAAATATCGCTGATGTCCCGATCGTAATCCATGGTCCAGATGTGCTCCTGGCTTGCGGCATCTATCAGTTGCACCGTGATCCTTGCTTTGTTTTTTACTTTTCTAACGCTCCCTTCGAGAATAGTGCCTACCATTAATTCACGGCTGATCTGGGAAATATTTTTATCGGAAGTTTTATATTTAATGATAGATGTTCTGGCGATGACGTTCAATCCTCCTATTTTGGAAAGGCTCGAGATCAATTCTTCCGTCATGCCATCGGCAAAATATTCATCGTTCGGATTGTTGCTGATGTTCACCAATGGCAATACGGCCAGCCTGATCTTAGGGAACACCGTGTTGTCATCGTTTTTTTTCCAAAAAAAGAAAGCAAAAGCTGCAACAACAATTGCCAGAACGCCGAGGGCATATCGCAGCATGGCTTTGCGTGGCCCGGATCTTTTTATTTTCTGTTTCGGTAGCCAGGGAAGAGCGATGCAGTAAACTTTCATGGGCATGGAAATGTTCTTGAGCTTTTCCGCGCCCAACTGTATCACGGGGTAAGGCAGTTTATTCCTGATCTGTCTTGCCACGTCTTCAGAAACACATATTCCGCCAACCGGCGCCAGCGGCTCCATGCGTGCGGCAATGTTCACCCCATCACCATGAACATGATTGTCTACATAAACCACATCGCCAATATGCAAACCGATGCGTATAAGGATTCGTCTTTCCGGCATCGCAGCATTGTTGCGTTCATGCAAGGCGGTCTGGATCTCGATAGCGCATTGCGTAGCCTCAACGGCGCTGTTGAATTCAACGAAGAAAGCATCTCCGGCAGTTTCAATTTCACGTCCCTGGTGTTTTAGAAAAAAAGGCCGCAAAATAGCCCGGTGCTCCTCCAGCAGTTCCAGTGCCAGCGCCTCATTGGTTTGGGTAAGGGCACTGTAGCCAACCATATCTGTAAACATAATGGCGGAGAGCCTTCGCATAGTTTTGATTTAGGTGACGGGAATCACTTGACCAAATATATACTTTATAAATTACCTGTAGTTCACTGGCTTAGCTCAGTGATAGACTATATCTTTACCGGTCTAACCTGCCATATATGAACGCTGTCCGTGAAAAAACTCCTTCCAGGAGGGTCTCGAAAAAATTCACTGGTCCCAACCATGTGCAGCTTGTTCATGGAGGCAAAGAATACTTTGAACTGCTCCACCGCCTTATCAACGAGGCAAAGGAGACCATTCACTTACAGATCTATATTTTTGATGCCGACGAAACCGGCCGTGCCGTAGCGGAATGCCTTATGAATGCAGCTCGCCGGGGCGTTTCGGTATTTGTGCTGGTAGATGGCTATGCGTCCCGCAGCCTGCCGCGCGAATTTGTTACGGAGATCCGCAATGCAGGCGTATACTTCAGGTTTTTTGAGCCGCTGCTGCGCAGCAGTAATTTTTATTTCGGGCGAAGATTGCACCACAAAATATTCGTTGCCGATGCATTGCATTCTTTGATCGGCGGCATCAATATCAGCAATCGCTACAACGATATGCCGGGCGAACCTGCCTGGCTGGATTTCGGCTTATATACCTATGGCCGGGTAGCGCGTGAATTTTGCGTGATGTGCAACAATACCTGGAGAGGTTTTCAGACCTCGGTAAAAGTTCCGCGCTGTCCCACATTTAAAAACGAAGAAACGAATGGCACCGGTCTTGCTATGCGCAACGAATCGCTGGTGCGTATACGGCGCAATGATTGGGTGCGCGGGCGAAACCAGATATCCAGAAGCTACCTGCGCGTGCTGAGCACGGCATCTTCCCATATTATTATCATATCGAGTTACTTTCTACCGGGCGAACGCTTCAAGCGAAGCCTTAAAAGGGCTGCAAGGCGTGGCGTGAAAATACAGGTGGTTGTTGCCGGCTCTTCTGATATTGTGCTTGCAAAAAATGCGGAGCGTTACATCTACGACTGGCTGCTGCGGCATGGCATCGAGATCTATGAAGTTACAGACAGGGTGCTTCATGCAAAAGTGGCTGCCTGCGATGGGAACTGGATGACCATCGGTTCTTTCAATGTAAATGATATCAGTGCGCATGCAAGTGTGGAAGCTAATGTAGATGTGAGCGATCCGGCATTTGTAAAAGTAGCGGAGGAGGAATTCAGGAATGTGATAAGGGACCATTGTGTTCAGATCACGGAGATGCGGCATAAAAAAACAACCCGTATTGTGCGGCAGTTTTTAAGATGGCTGGCGTACCAGACGTTCAGGGCGTTGTTGTTTGTGTTTACGTTTTATTTTAGACAGAAGAGAAGGGAAGATTGAGTTGGAGGAAGGGAACGCGTCCCGATAACTATCGGGATCAGGATCGATTAGGATTTTTTAGGATGTGTTCATGAAACTGTAAGGGATTACATGTACATCAACAACACCTAATCTTAATTAATCCTAACCGATCCTGACGATCCGCGTTCCCTTCTTCAATTCCCCTTAATCCTCTTCCACATAACCTCAATGGTTCTCCTATCCCATTTTGCAAAGCGGCCGCGTTGTACTACCAAAGTATTCTGATCAGGAAGGCTAAGAAAATAATGAAATGCAAATCTCGAGCGCGGATGCTCCCACCCTTCCATTTGCCCGAAGCGCAGGTCATTAAACACAAGCGTATCTTTCCAATGCTCAACAGTATAAAAGTCCTGCGAAAACCTGACCAGGTTCTTTACATCTTTTCGTTCTGCAAGCGCTTTTAATAAAGAATCATTTCGTGGAAAGAACTGGAATTGCATTTCCTTCTTCGAATCGAAAACAGAACGGTAGCCAATATAAGAGCCGGTATCATTTGTGGCTACCACAAACCACAGCCAGTTATTCAATGGCGTTGGTGTGCTGAAGTGTTTATCGTAAGTAATATGCTGTTGCTGCAATGCGGTCTGAACATCTTTTTCAATTTGAGATTTGTTCCATATACAATACAGCAGGTACAAGCTGCAGCAGCTTATACCTATCATAGACCAAAACCGTCGCTGTTGATGTGTTTTGCAAATGATGATGGCCAGCAACCCGATGCCCAGCCAAACGGAGAAAAAAGGATCGGCTACAAATACGGTATGAAAAGAAATGCGTTCATGGCTGAATGGTTCAAACCAGCCCGTGCCGTAATTATTAAATGCGTCTATAAAATCGTGCAGGAATATCTGCAGCCCGAAGAACAGCATCCAGTTGTTTAAATGGATCGTTCGCCGGTGAAACCATCGTTCAAAAAGAAAAGAGAGCAAGACTGTTGCTATGGCAGCGAATATAAAAGAATGCGTAAACCCACGATGGGTAAGCAGGTTGTCATCTGTATCGAGCCAGGTAGCTGCAATAAAATCAAGATCAGGAACACTATTGGCAAATGCGCCGATGAGTGACGCTCTTCGTCCGAGATGCTTACCCTGGAGGACTTCTCCTATACAGGCGCCGAGGGCTATGTGCGTGAGGGTATCCATTCTGAAACTTCCTTTTTAACCAGCATTAGGCACGCAATAATAACCAACATTTTAAGAAAAATTATTAGGAAAGTTTCCCGTATAATATTTTTTACGACCAATGTATACTCAGAACAAAATTGACTGAGCTTTAATATTAAACCTGATCTTATGCAAGGAACAATTGGAGAAATCAGAATGTTCTCCGGAAATTACGCGCCGCAAAGCTGGGCATTCTGCCGCGGCCAGCTCTTGAGCATTACAGCTTACCCCATTCTTTATGACATTGTCGGAACTACCTTCGGAGGCGATGGAATAAATGATTTTGCGCTGCCCGATTTCATGGGCCGTTCACCGATTGGGGTGGGACATGGCTCCGGGCTTTCAAATATCACAGACGGACAAACGGGAGGCGCAGAAAGCATAACGCTTACTACTTCGCAGATGCCCGCACATAATCATTCAGCCTCTGCCACGGTATCGGGCACCGTTTCACCGAAATGCCTGGATGATACAGGCCTGGGCGACTCGCCAGGGAACGCTTACCCAGCCATTGCCAATCCTGCAACTGACCGCATTTATACGTCTGCAGCACAATTACCTGATGCAGTGATGGCATCAAGCCCTATTTCAGCTACAGCCACTGTAACAATCGGAAACACCGGCGCATCTGATCCTGTTCCGGTAAGGAACCCGTTTGCAGCCATCAATTACATAATATGCATTGAAGCTTTTGTGCCAGTGCCTTAGGAGAGGTATAACCGGATCAAAGCCTGACCGGCGTTATCTGCACCTGCACACATTGCCATTTGCCGTTTTCGCGGATATATGTATCGGTATAGATCGTATAGCCTTCTATGGTCTTGCCCGCTACTTCCTTTTCATAAATTGTTTTAGCCCGTACCAAGGCCATGCTCCCGAAGATGCGGATAACTTCATCTGTGTACCTGAAAGAAGTATAACCGCTGTTATAAAAATCAGTAGCCCAGTTTTTAAGATATTCTTCCCGCGAAACAATTGATCCATTGCTTTCGATGCAAAGAAAATCATCATGAATAATTTCGCTGTGCGATACTGTATCCTGTGTAAGAAAGTTGTTGATGAACTTTGCATTGATGGCACTGAGTATGGAGCGCTCTGTTGAGTTTCTCATGATTGTTTCCATGTATGATTTAATTGAAAGGGCAATTTAACCGTAACCATAAGCCGCTACCTTCGAAATCTTGCTTTTTTTGCGGGCAGAAAGTTTAAGTATAGTTTGTCACTGTTCCTGGATTAGCTTTGCCGCATAACAGCAACTAATGGAAGCTAATTTAAAAGACACCTCCATTCTTAAGCCCGAAAGAGTAATTGCCGACTATCTTTTCAAATCTGATTTTTACGAGATAAAAACCTGGATGTATGATTCGACTAACGAAAAATCTCCTGGTAAAGGATACAATGATTGCTTTTGCCTGATGTTTGTAAGAAATGGGAATGTGCTGTTCGACCT